>JBNJIC010000001.1:0-38682 GCA_051749005.1 Halobacteriota archaeon
TAATGTATCTATTGAGTTGATCCGTGTCCAGCACAGTATCATAGATGCTGTTTTTGTGGCAGTGCACACTCCTGCAGGTGCTATCCTTTATGCCTGTGATTTCAAGCTTGACCGTATGCCTACACTTGGTGAGCAGCCGGACTTTGACAGGCTCAGGGAACTGGGGCAGGAAGGCGTAATATGCATGATGGTGGAAAGTACCAATGCAAAACGTGCCGGTAAGACTCCTTCTGAAAGAATCGCTCATGATATGCTTCGTGATGTACTTCTTGGTACAGAGGAGTCAGATGTTGGAATGATCGTAACGACTTTCGCTTCTCACATTGCACGTATCAACTCGATCATCCAGTTCGCAGGTGATATGGGACGTATTCCTGTACTTATGGGACGCTCCATGGACAAATATGTGGTAACTGCAAAGGAAATGGGATACATCGATTTCCCTGATAATGTGGAAGTATATGGTAAGAGGAAGGACATCGACAAGGCTTTCAGGAAGATCATGAAGGAAGGTAAGGAGAAATACCTCCCGATCGTAACTGGTCACCAGGGTGAGCCTGGTGCTATTCTTTCAAGGATCGCGAACGGTGATACTCCATATGATATCGAGTCCGGTGATCGAATAATCTTTTCTGCAAATGTGATCCCAAGTCCCATGACTCAGGCAAACCGCTATGCTCTGGAGACCAAGATCCGTATGAAAGGTGGCCGTATCTATGATAATGTCCACGTTTCAGGACACGCATACCGTGAGGATCACTGGGAGCTTCTGAGATTGATAAATCCGGAACACGTTATCCCTGCGCATGGTACCATAGAGATGCACAGTGCCTATATTGAGATGGCAGAAGATGCAGGCTACATACTGGGCGACACCGTACACCTGTTAAGGAACGGTGAGGAATTATATATTGAAGAATGATCATTTGGATTATAACATGGTCGTGTTTAGTATGGATCTTATGGATGAAATAAAAAAACGAAGTGTTCATGTCGATAAGGGTATAGATGAAATGCTCCCCATCGAGCATCCTGAAGAGCTTTACAGGGCATCAAGATATTTGCCTGATGCAGGTGGAAAACGTCTCCGTCCTGCCGTCCTTATGCTTGCAGCTGAGGCAGTAGGTGGTGATCCAAAGTCCGTTGTTCCGGCAGCAGTAGCACTGGAACTTGTCCACAATTTCACTCTTGTACATGATGACATAATGGATAATGATGATGTGAGGCGTGGAATTCCTGCTGTCCATGTAAAATGGGGAAGTGCAGGAGCGATCCTTGCAGGAGATACTCTTTATTCCAGGGCTTTTGAGATTATCTCATCTATGGAGAAGGATCCTGAAAGGATACTGAAGTGTGTGGCTCTTCTTTCAAAGACATGCACGGAGATATGTGAAGGCCAGTGGATGGATGTTGATTTCGAGACACAGGACACTGTTACAGAAGAAGAGTATCTTGAGATGGTCGAGAAGAAGACATCTGTGCTCTATGGTGCAGCTGCAAAGGTCGGTGCCCTTCTAGGCGGAGCTTCCGATGAGATCGCAGATGCATTCTATGAGTTCGGACGCTTTGTGGGTATAAGCTTCCAGATACAGGATGACGTTATCGATATGGTGACACCTGAAGACATACTTGGCAAGGTTCGTGGAAGTGACCTGATAGAAGGCAAGAGAACCCTCATAGCAATCCATGCTTTAAACCATGGCGTTGAGCTTGATATATTTGGAAAAGGTGAGGCTGCTACCCCGGAACAGATCGATGAGGCAGTTTCCATACTTGAGAGATCCGGTTCTATCGGTTATGCTCAGGAACTTTCTGCATCCTACCTTGAAAAAGGTAAGAAGATGCTTGATATCCTTGAAGACTCAGAGGCAAAGGAGATCCTGCTGGCTATAGCAGATTATATGGTAACAAGGAACTACTGATTATTGTTCCTTTACCTATTTTTCTTCTTTTTATTCTTCATCTTTTTCTTTTCCCTTCAGATTTTACAATTGAAAAAGACGATCTTTTGTTTCTTTCTTTTGACTTTACTCCAAATCAGTTTTTTCTGTTAATTTGGTTTACGAATTTCTTTTTTTTGCTTTTGTTATTCCAAAGAAGGGTTTTTAAGCATCCGTGATAATGTTGTCTTGGGGAATACTAATGCTCAAAGAAGCGATGTTCTATGAAAAGCTGGATGAGGAGAAAGTTCAATGTAACCTATGCAATCACAGGTGTAAGATAGCTAAGGGCAAGACAGGTATTTGCGGGGTGCGGGAGAACCGTGAGGGTACGCTTTATTCACTGATCTATAACACTGTCTCGAGTGAGGCTGTGGATCCTATTGAGAAGAAACCTCTTTTCCATTTTAATCCGGGTTCGAAAGCATATTCTCTGGGCACTATTGGATGTAATTTCAGGTGTAAGCACTGCCAGAACTGGACGATCTCGCAGGTAAAGCTGGATGAGGCTATGTCTGTGGAGATCACTCCTGAGGAAGCGGTTGCCAGAGCTATTGCAACAGGTTGCAGGTCAATTGCATGGACCTATAACGAGCCCACTATCTGGTATGAGTATACATATGATTCTGCAAAGCTTGCAAAGGAGGCGGGCTTGGATACTGTTTATGTCACCAACGGTTTCATTACTCCGGAAGCTTTGAAGCACATCTCACCATACCTTGATGCCTTCAGGGTGGATATCAAAGCCTTTACAGAGGATTTCTACAGGAAGGTTGCCAGTGCAAGGCTTGCACCTGTTCTGGAATCCACAAAACTTGCAAAGGAGTTGGGGATGCACGTGGAAGTGGTAAATCTCATAATACCGACACTGAACGATTCTGATGAAGAGCTGCGGGAGCTGTGCACATGGGTTTATAAGAATCTTGGCGATGACACTCCTATACACTTCACCCGCTTCCAGCCGTATTATAAAATGAAGAACCTGCCTCCAACGCCGGTAGAAACAATTGAAATTGCTCATGATATTGCAATTGATGTCGGTCTGAAGTATGTTTACGTCGGGAACGTGTTCCAGCACAAGTATGAAAGCACATACTGTCCTTCATGCGGTGATTTGCTGATAGGGCGTGGCATCTTTGATGTAAACGAGTATAACATTACTCCTGAGCACAAGTGCCGCAACTGCGGGGAACCTATCAACATATATGGGGAATATGGTGGCTTATGATGGCAATTTTTTGGTCTCTTAATGGCCAAAAATCAGCATTTTTCTTCAATTTAACTTTTGTTGCAATTCATTTTGGAGTTTCGAACAAAAGGTTTAAAACCGATAAGTGCATTAGGAGGATTCGTGCGTCGAAGCACAATCAAGTGCCGCTATAACTCAGTTGGTAGAGTGTCTGGCTGTTAACCAGAATGTCACAGGTTCGAGCCCTGTTGGCGGCGTATTCTACTTCCTGTTTCTGAGGGCCTATAGCTTAGTCAGGTTAGAGCGCCCGGCTCATAACCGGGCGATCACCGGTTCAAATCCGGTTAGGCCCATCTAATTATTTTAGATAGCCCTCGTTTTTATCTATTTATCTAACTTATTTAGTATTTTCAATATTTTAAGTAAGCACTTGTCTGAAATTTACTGGGCTGCTACAATAATTAGAAACACTTTTACCGGATAGGAAGTAAACCAATATTTATGTTCGATGTGAGCGGATGTCCGCCTGCAGATTGTACTTTTTTTAAATGCGATCTGATGATTTTTGGTGAATCATATAACCTTGCTAAGGTCCTTGTCAGAAAAAGTAAAGATTCCGGGAATTTTCCTGACCTGCTGACATGATCATTGTTATCGGAAGGGATGGCTATGTACCTGCCAGGTTAATCTGTGATTTTCTACTCTTCGATAATCTGACAACAATATAGATCGAGCATTAACAAGGGAACCGCAGATATTCAGGGGATGGCGACGCTAAGGTTCACGCTCTCAGTTGATATCCGTGGCAAGAATATCCTTGTTGTGGATGACGTTACAGATACAGGTAAAACACTAACTGTTGCTGTAAAATATCTGGAATTCCTTGGGCCTGCAGAGATAAAAAATGCGGTTCTCCGGCATAAGATATGTTCCGATTTCGTGCCTGACTATTATGCTAAGAAGATAATCAAATGGCGCTGGATCATTTATCCATGGGCTGCTTGCGAGGAAATTTCAGGATTTGCCGAAAACATAATCGGTGAGATAACTTTGAGTACCCGGGAAATTAGTGATGAGTTTATTCCCGCTATAATTTCTCCTTAAAACAATCGAATCTTACAGAAATACTGCAAGATCTTTACGAAAGAGGATTCATAGAATGTATCCATAAACATGAAGATAATAAACATGAAGATAACATAAAGATGAAGATTAATTATGGGGCAAAGCAATATTATAAAGTAAGAAATGTAATGTGCATTTCACCCTTTTGAATATTAGATCTTATACTTTTACCTGATACTTCCTTCCTTCTTCTGTTGGATGATAGATGATCCAGTTTCCACTCTTTTCCCTGTGGATAAGTCCGCTGTCCACAAGTATCGATAAGTGGTAGGAAAGTTTTGAATCGGGCATGCCTGTAATCTCTTTAATAAGGCAGACACAAAGGGGTTGAACCAGTACAAGATTGAGTATCTTAAGACGTATGGGTGTGGATAGTGCATGATGTATGCTGCTCTGCCTGGCAATACCTTCATCATCTGCTATCCTCATTGCAATCCCTTCAGCTCCCCCAAGAAGCTTTACTTCGTTTTCTATAGGTTCGGGAATAATCATCTAGTCACCAATTGGATTTTATATATATTAAAGGCTGTTCTTATTATTGAGACTAACCATAGAGGCATCTTTGTTTGTAAGCAAGCAGATTCTGTGACAATTTTCAATAATGTTTTTTTATTCTGAAATAGTGATTAAAAAATGGGATTATAGTGGTAATCCTAACCAGCTATAAACCCCAATCATTTTCAATCCCATGTACAGCATCACTATAATAAAAATATTCTTGAGGTTCTTATGAGATAATTTGTGTGCAATTTTAGAACCTACATATGCCATTGGTACGCTGGTACCTGCCAGAAGCCCAAACTGAAGTGTGTTTACATAGCCCAGGGAATAAGCAGGCAGATTTGCAACATTCCAACCGTTATACATGTATGAAAGAATTCCACCAATCGCAACAATAGCCATTACTGCTGTGGAGGTACCCACTGCCTGATGCATTCGGAACTTTAGTCCCATCACCATGATGGGGATCATTATAACTCCTCCGCCAATTCCTATTATTCCGGACGTAAGCCCAAGGACAATCCCTGCAACTGCATATAATATAGGAGATTCGGTGATCTCTTCATCTATGTGTGGAGGTTTTGCTGTCAGCATCCTTAAAGCCCCCAGAAGTATAACAATTCCGAATATTGTTTTTAATATTTCTCCAGGAAGATTGCTGGCAATATAAGCTCCTCCGATAGCACCACAAAATCCAAATGCTCCAAGATAAGTTGCCTGTTTCCAGAGCACTGCTCCTTTTTTATTGTGCCCATACGCTCCACTAATTGCTGTTGGAAGAACAACGGCAAGATTGGTTCCAAAAGCAATACGTATTGCAATAGTTGGCTCGAATCCCATTTGGGTTAATACCCAAAACTGGACGGGGACCATAATAAAACATCCACCGACGCCTAAAATTCCAGCTGCAAGTCCAACAGCTAATCCTGTAATGAGCAGACTAACGATTAAGATTATTTCCACATATATTCCTTCTTTTACTTTATTTATTGCATGTTATTTCAATATTTATTGAAATATTGTTATGGTATATATCTGTAACTATTTAAACAAAATCGGAAATACTTTATATTATATCAAAGAATGGCTATTTAGAAATTCTCTAAATTTAGACTATACTACTCATCAATAAAATTTGCAAATGTGTTTTTGCTATTGATTCTTTTTGCTGAATTCAGGCCATATATTTTGATTTCAGTAGTTTTTCTACAGAGCTCAAAGAACCTATATTTAATTACAATGATTGTATAAGGAATTGTGTTTTATAATCAAACTCCTTCTTATGGTATTATAATTGAAGCCCTTTTTACCTGCTGTTTTTTTCTGGAGATTACAGTTTATGTTTTGATTCCAGCATCTTTATAATGCCAGCAGGTCCGTCAAGTTCATAAGCTAGCTCTTGAAATTCCCTGGATTTATCCATAAGTTCTCCCTCATTTATGATCGCATGGATGTATTCAAGGAGCTGTTCCGGGGATATGGAATAGTCCAGTCTCTTCCCGCATCCATCTTTTTCCAGTGCATTGGCATTGTTCTGCTGTTCGTTGTGGTCGATGTCCGGGAATGATAGCATGGGGATTCCAAAAGAGAGTGCTTCCATCATCGTGCTGTGGCCGCCGGGTGCAATGACGAGGTCAGAACTTTTGATGTAAGGGAACTGATCTTCAATGAATCTGAGTATTGTTACGTTGTCAGGGAGGTCGGTAAAATCCTCAGGATCGACACTGGGGCCTGACAGGAGTGTATAACTGATGTTTGTGTCCAGTTTTGCAGTTTCGATTACCTTCCTGAATATCGGTTCACGATATCCGAAACCTCCGACTGTGGAAAGCACATGTGGTCTTGGAAGGTCTGCCTCTGTAACTTCATCATACTTTTTTTCCACCAGAGGTCCGCTGTAGAACAAGGTATCTTCCAGTTCTTCTTCAAATTCAAGGTTCATCTGACAGATAGTATATGGCATAGGATAGTCCGGGATGATGATTCCATCTACTCTATGGAATATTGCATTGTAGAATGATTTTATAAATATCCCAATTGCTTTCATGAATGTTCCTTTGTTGTAGAAGAATTCCTCCATGTTGGACTGGTTGATCATCAGGTGGACAGGTATCTTCCTGAACATCGAAGCAATGGTGGCAGTGTAATGGCTGTCTGATACTACTACATGAGGGTCAAACTCTTTCAGTAGCCTGTTGATTTTCAGGATGCCTAACAGTTCCCCACTCCTTAAGGTGGCGAGAATTGAGGCTTTAAGGTCAAGGCTGCCTGAATTGCCAACAAGCTGTATCTCGGGAGGTATCTCTGTGGTTCTAAGTCCTTTTTTTTCGATCAGTTCCCTGGAATACCCATAGGCACCAATAAGTACATCATGACCCGATGTCTGCATTTTTTGGGCAAGAGGTATGCAGCGGCTGGTATGTCCTAGACCTTCACCGCATACAAAAAGCATCATTCTCATTGTGATATCCTTTCCCTACATCCTTATTTTATTTGTGTGGCTATCTATTTTAATTAACCTTATTCTTTTTCATTTCAAATTCATCTATTAATTCATCTCATTAAAATGAAGAATATGCTATCAGAGTGAGATATCCTGCAAGACCTGAAAATAACGGAATCATTAAATTATCGTCCAGTTTGTATGTTAGAGTTTCAACTATTGTGGCTGCAAAAGCCATCGATAAAGCTACTATCCAGTTAGAGATGAACATATAGCCGATGAACATGTTCACTATAAATTCAGATATGACTCCTTCCCATGCCCTTTCCGGGAGGCATTTTATCCAGTTTTTTCCATAGCTGATCCCGATCAAAGCAGCTGCACTGTCACCAAAAGTCGTCATTAAAATTGCAGCAGATGCAACCTCTTTTGGGAAAACGCTTATCACAATTATACTTCCGATCAGGAACTGTATATTCCCGCTCAGCTTGTTTTTTTCCTTTGAGCGATAGAGTTTCCAGAAGATTGGAATCCTTATTTCTTTTTCCACCCGCAAATACTCTATTACAAGGAAACAGCAAAGCACCAGTGTCAAAAAATCAAGTGTGAGTTCTTTTCCAAAATGATAGTATATTATGACAATAAGTAAAGATACAAAATGTACACTCTTTCTGATGAATTCTCTGAAGAAAGTAGATTGTTGAATATTTTCTGGCATTCTTTTTATCCTTTATTTTTTATTTGTATCCGGGCTTGAGTTTGTCATACGTTATTATTTTTATCTGATTCCATCTTAAACATTTATTTCAAGTGTCATATTCTTTGGTTACAACCTGGTCAATTCATTGGATGTCAAAACAAATCAATTATATGTAACTACGAATATATTATGTAGCATTATTTTGATTTAAATGTCATGTGCTGCTTATAGGAATGATCGATGTGAACAATTTAACAAAATGGCTTTCAATTTCGCTTCTAATAAGTGCCATTTCCATTGTTCTTGTCATGTTCTATACAATAGATCCCCAGACACTGGAACTTATCAATAATATCAGGCCGGAATTTCTTCTGGCAGCAGTGCTCCTGCACCTGAGTTCCTTCATATTCTGGGGCCTGCGCACAAGGTCTATGTGTGCTTCACTTGGTTTTAAGGTAGGCATCTCAAGGTCGATCGAGATAGTAACATCAAGTACTTTCCTTGCATCAGTTACTCCTTCATCTATCGGCGGAGAACCATTGAGGGTGCATCTTCTTAATCAGGATAAAGTTCCTGTAGGTAATGCCACTGCAGTTGTACTTGGAGAAAGATTGCTTGACGGTATCCTTATAATGATGGCCGCTCCGATAGCTTTGAACCTTTACCGGAAGACCATAGCAAATTCTGGTCTGGATATCGTGATCATGGCAGGAGAAATATCCCTTGTGCTTGTCTTCTTAATGGTGATGTATGCCGTATGGCATCCTCATCAGACTAGGAAAACGCTTAAATTCCTGATTCATCGAATAGCGGGCTTCTTTGATAAAGGGGACGACCCCCGTATTGAACGGATCATGGGTAAACTGGATATGGTCATAGAGGACTTCCACTATAGCATGGCATTCTTCATCACCAAAGGTCATAAAGGTCTTCTATTTGGAAGTATCTACACCATACTCTTCTGGCTGGTCGAGTTTGCCATGGTTCCTGTGATCCTCATGGGGCTGAACCAGTCGCCTTCAATACTGATCTCCTTTGCTGCTCAGGTGTTGCTAATGATCCTTCTGGTAATTCCGGTAACACCGGGTTCAAGTGGTGTTGCCGAGCTTGGGGCAACTTCCCTGTTCTCTGTATTCGTTCCGGCTTACATGGTTGGGATAGTTGTTGTTGCATGGCGTACATTCACACTCTACATGAACCTTTTTGTAGGCGGTTTTGTGAGCTTTAAAATACTAAAGGATGCGGATTATATCCGAAACATGATGAAATGAAATACTGACAGGACCATTAAAAGAAACCGATATTCGAATCAATCAAAATAATTATGTGAGTTATAGAATGTTTCCAATAATAGCCGTTGACATTTCAGGTCGTCACAGGATAGGGCAGGGGTACTATATGGTCTGTGCTGCTGTTGCGGTTGATGTATCCGCAAGTCATATAGAGTCCGTATCCCAGATAGCTATCAAACCGTTCCTGACCTCTTCAGCACCAGGGGTTGCTGATGTTGTCAGTATCATTGAAACAACTGTTGCGGAGATCAAATATCCGGGCACTATCATAGTAGAACATGGAGATCTTTACAACCAGCCGGAATGGATTTCACAGAAAATGTTCTCGCGTGAGTTCAAGTATCAGGAATCTTTGAGTGAGAGGCTGGCAATAGAGTTTGCTCACCACGTATCTTTGAGCTCGAGAAATCTTCTTATGAAAGAACTGGGTATTGCCTGATTGCTTGATTGTCTGATTGTATGATGATTTTTAAGGATTTTAATATGAAAAAAGCCATTGTTGTTCAGCGAAACGATCCGAAAGCAGATAATGCAGATAATGAGCGGAAGTTGGCAGAGCTTAAAGAGCTGGCGTATGCAGTAGATTATGTGGTAGTGGGTTCATTGATCCAGTCCCGATATCCTGACAGGAATTTCCAGGTCGGGCGTGGTAAGGTGGAGGAACTTGCGGCTCTTGTGGAGACTCTGGAAGCTGAGAAGGTGATCTTTAACAACCAGCTTTCAACGACCCAGATATACAATATTTCCGAGACATGTAAATGTGAAGTGATGGACAGGTTCCAGCTTATCCTTGAAATATTTGCTGCACGGGCAACTACAAGGCGTGCAAAATTGCAGGTGGAACTTGCAAAGTTACAATATGAACTCCCCAAGGCCAAAGCTATCGTTTCCCTTCTCAAGAAGGAAGAAAGACCTGGTTTCATGGGTCTTGGAGGGTATGAGGATTCATATGAGCAGGACATCAAGAAAAGAATTGTCAGAATCAGGGCCGAACTCATGCACTCTTGCAAAGGAAGTGAATCCCTCCGGTCCTTCAGGCATGAGAGAGGTTTTTCACTTGTGGCACTGGCAGGTTATACCAATGCAGGTAAGAGTACCCTTTTCCAGGTTCTTGTGAAGGAAGGTACTATCGTAGAGGATATGCTCTTTACAACGCTGTCACCTACAACCCGTTCTCTCACTATCAACCATCGCAAGTTACTTCTTACAGACACTGTGGGCTTTATAGAAGACCTCCCTCACTGGATGGTGGATGCTTTCCGTTCAACGCTTGATGAGATCTTCCTGGCTGATATCATCCTTCTTGTAGTGGATATGAGTGATCCGGTGGAGGTCATAAGGCAAAAGCTTGCAGTAAGCCATGATATCTTCTGGAAGAGAACAGGGGGCGCTGCAATAGTCACTGCTCTTAACAAGACCGATCTGCTGCCCGATGAGGGTCTGCAGGAGAAACTGAAAGCTATCAGTTATCTTGCTCCGAATCCGGTGATGATATCTGCAGTATCGGGAAAGGGTATTGATGAGCTTAAGCAGCTTTTGTACGAAAAACTGCCTGAATGGGAACATTCACGGATTTCCATTCCAATGTCCAAAGAAGGCATGTCTTTGGTCTCATGGCTTTATGATGAAGGAATAGTTCACTCTATCGAATACGGGGATTCTATCATTATGGAAATAGAGGCGCGTAATGAGGTCATTCAAAAAGTAAAACGATTTAATATATTTTCTGAATAATATTGAATAAAATCCGACATTCGTTCGTAATAATACGAAACATTTATAAAGGTTGCTGCCGTTTGTATGTTTGCGAACGGGTTTTCTTAATAAATCCTCTTAAGTACTACACCATAAAATCCCCAATTTATTCGACTTGGTTCTCCCGTTCGCTTTTTGTTCTTTTGTTCTTTTAGAAATTTATAATTTTATTATTCTGTTTCTTTTTAACAATTATGAAACATGATGCAAACTATTCGTCATGTCTTTTGAATAATATTAACAAACACTTAATATTAGTTCGTATTTATCCGAAAAGTATATATGTGTTCATAACGTTTGTATATTTGCGAACGGGTTTCTTCATACATCCCCTGAGTACTACACCACAAATCCCCTATGTAATCGACTTGATTCATCCCGTTCGCTTTTTTACATTTATCCTCCTATTTTTTCTTTTTTTGTCATTTATGCAAAGCATTCTTCAAAAACTTTATAACATGAGAGCACTGCATTCACTATATGCGCATTGATCTCCATGTTCATTCCTGCTTTTCAAAAGACAGTAATGCCAGCTTAGACTCGATTCTTGAATTTGCAAAGAAGAACGGTCTTGATGGTATTGCTATATGTGATCACGATACACGTGAGGGAGGCCTTGCCTGTGTTAAAAAGGCAAAGGAGCTGGGCTCTGATATTATTGTGATCCCGGGTATAGAGGTGACTTCTTCTAAAGGGCACATTCTTGTGCTTGATTCCGACGGGGACATTGAATCGGGTATGACTCCTGAGGAGACCATAGAGCGTGCAAGGGATCTTGGGGCAGTTGTGATAATACCTCATCCTTTTAAGATAACTTCACATGGGATCGGTTATGTCAAGGGGCTCGATGCTGATGCTGTAGAAGTACTGAATTCCCGTTGTGTTACAGGCGGTGCCAACAACAAAGCAAAAAAAGTAACAGGAGAACTCGGAATCCCACAGGTAGGAGGGAGTGATTCACATGAAGCCAGGATGGTGGGTTGTTCCTACACTGAAGTTTATGTTTCGGAAAGGACTCCTGATGCTGTACTTCAGGCAATACGTGATGGAAAGGTAACTCCGGGAGGATGCAGAACTCCTGTTTCTTATGTTCTCAAGCAAATGATAGTTGGTAAAATTAAAAAGTTCAAGCTGGCTCTTGGAATAAGAACCTGAATCTTTTGTTCAGAGCTTATCTTTGTACCTTGATAAAACACATTCATACAGATGAGATAGTAGAGAATTTCTTATTATTCCTGAAGATATTCTTCGTTGAACATTTTCAGTATAAGAAGGAACATTGATATCAACAATGGTCCTACGACGATACCCACGATACCGAAAAGGTAGATTCCCACGAATATTCCCAGCAGGGAAATAAAAGGGTGCATTGCACCTACTTTTTTCTGAATGAAAGGCCTGAGAAAATTATCAATGTTACTGATAATAATCCCTACCACAAGGATTGCAAAACCTGCAACATAATTCTTCATAGCGAACTGAATGATTGTTGCAGGTATCCATACAAGAGGTGCGCCGACTACCGGAAGGAATGAAAGGATCGTAGTAACAGCTCCCCAGAAGGTTGCCCCTTCTATACCGACTGCATAGAAGGTAAGTCCAAGCAGAAATCCCTGAAGGACGGCAATCAATAATGTGGCAATAAGGGTTGATTGTATGACATTTTTGAGTTCATTCAGGAGTTTATCAGTGTTCCTGTTGTTGAATGGGACGAATCCCTTAAGCCTGGTGTCAAATCCGGTGTTCGTGGATGTGAACAGGTAGTATAGTAAAAAGAACATTATAGTAAGGGATATTATCTGTCCGCTGATATTCTGTAAGGCAGACAGAAGGTAACCACTCAGGTATGTGCCTGTAGTTGATACAATATTGACCATTCTTTCCCGGATGTTCAGGTCAGGTGCAAGCTCGTTAAGATAATTGATGTTTTCTGTGATGTCAACATAACTGATATTGGTTACAATGCTGGCGATAACAGCCTCTAGTTCCTCTATAATAGATACAAAGAGGAAATACATGGGCAATAGTACCAGTATTAATGATAGCAGCATAACTGAGATCGCAGACATGTCCTTACGAAGCTTCAATTTTTCTGTAAGCAGGCAATATACCGGTTTGAAGATCACGTAAAGGATGAATGCCCCAAGAAAAGCATTGATGTATGGGAGAAGTGCGTAACTTAGCACAACTGCAAGTATAATAATGGCCAGGAGCGCTAAGACCATCTTTACAGATCTCTCTTTTCTCATCACATCTCATCATATTTTATTATATTTATAGTGTTCGAAGACTATGTGCAGTTAGTGTGGCATTTGATGACAAAATGTTATGATAATGGAATAAGTTAAGTGCTCTTACCAAAGAATCAGAACAAATATCATACAGGAAGCAGGACCGTAAATGTAGTACCCACTCCAACTTCACTCTCCACAGATATCTCACCCATATGTGCTTCAATTATCTTCTTGCATATATGAAGCCCAACGCCTGTACCGCCATACTTTCTTCGGGTCGATCCGTCGGCCTGATAGAAGTTACTGAATATATTAGGCAGTATCTCTTCCGGGATCCCGATACCGGTGTCTGCGATCTTAACTTCTATGGTATCATCATAGTGAGAGGAGGATAACGTAATCTTTCCTCCGGTTTGTGTGAATTTGATTGCGTTGTCGAGAAGGTGACTGAACATCCTTTCCAGATGTTCCATATCTCCCAAAATAGCAGGAAGGTTTTTTGGAATGTTATTTTCAATTATAAGTTCCTTCTTTTCCAGATATAGTTTACGGTCTTCTATGATATCTTCGATAAGTTTTGAAGGATAAAGCGGGATTATGTTGTACTTTATTTTCTGTGTGCGTTCACCACTCACGTACAGGAGTGAGTCTATAAGATGCCTTAACCTCTCCGTATTTCTAAGTACCGTATCAAGAGCATTTTTTTGTGAATCGTTTATTGTTCCAAGTTTCTCTTCCATTAAAAGCTCACAGAAGCCTTTAATTGATATCAATGGAGTCCTCAGTTCATAATTAAGATTAGTCAGGAACTGGTCCTTTATGTTGTCTAGCAATTTGAGCTCAGTGTTAGCTTCTTCCATTGCATTTTCTGCAAGTTTTCTTTCTGTGATATCGTCACCTGAGCTAATGGTCCCTACGATGTTCATGTTGTCATCACGAAGGACAACGTCATGCCAGAGTACCCATCTTTCTCCTTTTTTGGTAATGATAGGTTTCTCTGAGAATTCGGGTGGTTCAATAATACCATCAATAACTCCCATGTAACCTTTTTTGATATCTTCTCTGATGTATTCCGGTACGAAAACATCGAACCAGTTCTGTCCAAGAACTTCTTCTTTTGAGTAACCGAGGACATCACAAGCTTTCCGGTTTACAAAAGTTACCCTGAAATTTCTGTCAACAACCCCGATGATCGAACCTGCGACATCGATATAGGTTTGTACCTCATCTCTTTCTTTGACAAGCTGATCATGGAGATGGCGCATACGGAGAAGCGATCGTACTCTTGTGTTAAGTTCAAGTTCGTCAACAGGTTTTATGAGAATGTCATCTGCATCTTCTTTAATGGCTTTTGATAGATCTTCTTTTTCAAAAAGTGATATGACCATGATCACGGGAATAAGCTCATTGTTGAGCTTATTTTTTATAGCTTTGCAGATTTCATCTCCTTTCATATCAGGAAGTTGACTCCCAATGATGACTAGCTCGGGATCGTCTTTAGTTACCATTCGGAGGGCTTCGTGACCTCTGGCAGCCCTGATCACATCGTAGTCTTCAGAAAGAACAATGCTCAGGCTTTCAGAATCCTGGTCATTTGCTTCTACAACAAGGATCTTTGGTCGGGATCTTCCAATGTTTTCCTGAATACTTGTTTTCATTAACGCACCCGTATGTTCCATCAATGGGATGGGTATTACAGTAAATAAAATTATTTTATAAGATTTTTAAAATATGTTTTCTTCAGTAAAAAAAAGAAAACATATTTTAAAAATCTTATTTCTGTTATATGTTACTTGAGAAGGCCTATATTTTCTTTCTTGATCACATGGTCATAGTTCTTGTATCCAAGGATCTCGGTTATCATGTCCGTGTGTTTACCCTTTATGGCCTCCAGTTCTTCGGATGTGTAATCAGTAATACCTTTTCCAAATACTTTTCCATCACATTCCAGCTTAACTATGTCACCTCTGTCAAAATAACCTTCTACTTCCATGACACCTGATGGTAGCAGGCTCATGCTGCTTGAGATGGCATCTTTCGCTCCTGAATCGACTGTAATGGTCCCAGAAGCCTTTCCAAGTATAATCCAGCGGATCCTATTCTTGTGAACGAATTGGTTTGCAAGGAATAGCGTTCCGATAGTTTCTCCGGAAAGCACCCTGGTTATCACATTGTCAGTATTACTGTTTGCAATGACCATATAGCAGCCGGACATATTACAGATCTTTGCAGCTGCTATTTTCGTGCGCATGCCTCCAACACCTTTCATACTGGTAGGGCTTCCGCCATAGCTTTCGATTGTGGGTGTGATCTCTTCCACAGTGTTTAGTAGGACAGCGTCATCATGTCGCTTTGGGTTTTTGTTATATAGGCCTTCAATATCTGTAAGAAGTATCAGTATATCTGCTTCTGTTTTACTTGCAACCATTGCTGAAAGTTTATCATTATCGCCTAGGGTCGCTTCGATCTCATGGACGCATATCGGATCGTTCTCGTTGATGATAGGGATGACGCCGTAGCTCAATAGGGTGGAGATACTGTTCCTGAGGTTGAGGTATGTTAACCTGTTTGTGAATGAATCGTATGTCAACAGTATCTGCGCTACGTTAAGGTCGTACTTGCTGAAAGCTTCCATCCAGTGCTGCATCAAAAATCCCTGTCCTACAGCAGCAGCTGCCTGTCGCACAGGTATCTCCTTTGGGCGGCAGTTAAGCTTCAGTATCTCTATGCCGATCCCAATTGAACCGGAACTTACCAGTATTACCTGCTTTCCGGCATTATGCATTTCAGATACCTGTGATGCGACCTTTTCCATAAATTCTGTATTAAGGCTTCCATCTTCGTTGCTGATCGAGGTCGTACCCAGCTTGATGACTATTTTTTTAGCATCATCCAGTATATCTTTTCTATTGATCAAAGCGGACACCTTTTTAATATCAATTGTTCAGAATTTCTGAAAGCTTTGTGTCAAGCAATCTATGGGTAAATGGCTTTGGTTCATCACCTGCATAATCTGCGACCTTATCCCCATTACCTAACAGGACATACTTGTAAATAACAAGTCCTTCCATTCCAACAGGTCCGCGTGCATGTATCTTGTTAGTGCTGATGCCAACCTCTGCACCTTTGCCGTAGCGGAATCCGTCTGCAAATCTGGTGGATGCATTGACCATTACACTTGAAGAATCCACAAGTTCGATGAACTGTTTTCTTTTTGCTTTATCTTCTGTGATAATCGCATCTGTATGGTGGGATCCATATTTGTTGATATGTTCAATCGCTTCCTCAATCGCTTCCACGATCTTTATTGAAAGGATCAGTTCGTTATATTCGGTCTTCCAGTCTTCTTCAGTTGCCTTTTTGATGTTACTCAGACCAAGTTTTTCTGCAATTGCGTATGAATCCTCATCAAATCGAAGTTCAACACCAGCTTCATCATACCTTTTCATCATTTCAGGCATGAATTCTTCAGCAATTTCCCTGTTTATCAGCAGTGTTTCCACAGCATTGCATACTGCGGGGTACTGCACTTTTGAATCAAGGCATACGTCGTATGCTTTGTTCATATTTGCACTGTTGTCAACATATACATGGCATATACCGTCTGCATGACCGAGGACCGGTATTCTGGTATTTTCCTGTATGAATTTCACAAATTCATTGGATCCGCGTGGGACCAAGAGATCAATGTAGTCATCCTGTGCAAGGAGGTCCATTACTTCCTCTCTTGTTTCCATGAGCTGGAATGCTCCATTTGGTATCCCTTCTGTATTTTCCATGGTGGTTACAAGAATATCAAATATTGTTCGGTTGGAGTTAAGTGCTTCACTTCCACCTTTGAATATTGTGGCATTACCGCTCTTTAAGCAGAGGGACATGATCTGCGGAACAACGTCCGGACGTGATTCAAAAATAACTCCTATAAGGCCGATAGGGCAACTTACCTGATATAGGTCCAGTCCGGTGTCAAGTTCAAGTGTTTCTAGTGTTTTCCCGGAAGGATCTTCCAGCCTGATAACATCACGAATACCGCTTATCATTCCATCTATCTTTGAATTGCTGACCTTAAGGCGGTCCACAAGTGCCTGTGAGAGCTTACCTTCAGCCATCATCTTTTCAGCTTCTTCCAGGTCAGCTTTGTTTGCTTCAAATATCCTGTCGCGGTTTTCGTCAAGTGCATTGGCCATGGCCTCAAGAGCCTTGTCCTTTGTTTGAGTGTCTACACTTGCAAGTGTAATGGATGCCATTTTTGCTTCCATTACTTTCCTTTCTATCTCTGTAGCCATAAAGTGATCACCTTGTGAAAAGATAATGTAATAATTGTTTGGGGTCTTGTTACCCCTCTCTGATTTTAATGCTTTGGATGATGATTACTTTACTCATATAATTATCGATTTACCCGCTGTTATTTTTATGAATATGATAACTCGATGGTTTTTCATTTTAAGTGATTGTCCTTAAACAAAGCCTTCGCTAACCAGATGTTGTGCCAGGTAAAAAAAGAGGACTGATATCCGAATCAAAAAAGATAGAAAAAAAGCAGGCAAAGCCTGCCTTTTCAAATTTGTATTTATTTTGCCGGGATGATGAGTGATCTCTCACCAGCTGGCTCGAACTCTCTGAGAGCTCCTCTTCCGAACTCTTTCCTTGGTGCGGTAAAGTCGAATGGAAGCATGTCATCTGCGAAGCAGATCTTGAGCAGTGGGTTGACTGTCCATGCATCTCCACGTCCAGCGTGTGCTGCTGATGCAATAGCTGCGTATCCACCCTGGTGACCTACGTTCATTGCGTAGTTTGGATAGTTTGGACCACGGAGCTCATGTGGCAGACCTTCGTCGGACTGGAAGGAGAATACGTTTGTAGCACCACACTGGTCCTGCAGATCGAAACCGAAGAATCCAAGACGTCCAAGTGCTTCCTTGTGGAGGTACATACAAAGGTACCATGCGGAAAGACCTGCGTTTGCGTTTCCGGTTGCGAGTGATGCTGCACTACCTGCTGCTGCGGAGAGTACGGTTGCTCTCTGGGATCCACCGAAGTGGTCTTCGAGTGCTGTTGGGTACTTCTCGTAGTTCTCGATACCGTAGATTGTGGACTCTGTTGCGATGTCCTTGACAACGTCCATTGTTGCATTGACCTTGTTGTCTGTACCCTTGTTTGCTGCACCGTCATACTTGTCGTTGATGTAGTCAACGTTGTAGTACAGGTTGTCATCAAGGATGTTGTTGGTGTATGCAGCGGTTGCGTACTGTGTGAAACCGACACCACCAGACATGTAGGAACCAAGCCAGATCTGGTCGTAGAGCATACATCCTGCACCGACTACCTCAAGGGTAACGTGTGCTGGGTCTTCTGCGTCTACACGGCTTGTCTGGATGATATCTGCCATGTGACCAAAGGATAATCCACCTGGTTCGTTTGGACCACGTGCACGTCTTGCTGGGAGCATATCACCCATGGAGATCACACCAGCGTGTTTTGCTGCATATGAAAGGTCAGCTACTGCTGCTTCACCGGCACACATGTTGTATGCTGCGATGAAGGACATTCCGACCTGCATTGCCATCCACCTTGTGGTCTGTGCACCATCTGTTGTTCTGCTTACAGTGGTTGGGATGTGTGCAGCCTGCCAGGATGTCTTTCCGATGGTTGCTTTGAGTGCTTCTGCCTGCTCTTCTGGGAACTGCTTGTTGATATCGATGAGGAACTGGTCGTCGATCTCATCTGCAAGTTCGTCGTCACCTGTGAAGATCTTTACGTAACAGTCATCTACAAGAGCTGGGTGTGTCTCGACCATGTGCTCCTGAACAACTGCTCCACCAGGGAGTGCGTGGTTGAGCACTTCAAGATAGTGGTTGATTGTTTCTGGTGTGACTTCCATACCGAGACGCTTCTCGAGTGTCTCGTGAGCCATGTCCATACCGACGATACAGGTTCTTCTGATGTCATCCCACATCTGCTGCATTGCAGCGTTGTTGACGTAGTGGAGGTCATCGGATTCGACCATGATGTCAGTACCGGAAATGAAGGAAGGGGTAAGTGCTCTCTGACCGAGTGGGATACCACCACAGTGCATCATTGGGTTGTAACCAACGAGGCCTCTTGCGGCCGCCATTTCCTGACCTGCTTTCTTCATCTCAAGCTTTCTTGGGTTCTGATCTACACCAAGGCGGTAGTATGTCACTTTCTTGTCAGTGATCTCTCCGCCTTCCATCTTGTTGGTTCCGTGTTCTTTTGTGAATTTGATTTCCAATTCTTTCTGGAACATTTTCTTTCTATCATCTGCCATTATTGTCACCTCGCTTATTCTGGCTTGAATCCATATGCGGTTCTCTTCTCAAACACTGTGTGGACCCATTCGATGACCTCTGCGTCATCTCTGAATGCAACATTGTCTACACGGTAGATTGTGGTTCTCTTGGCAGCCTCTTCCTCGGACATTGGCTTTCCGAAGTCGACCTTCTTGTCTATTGGCCTTCCTACCTGGTCCTTGTGCATAATGACTACGCCATTCTCAAGGCGGCATCTGTCAAGCATGTCGAACATGATTCCATCTTCTGGGAGACGGAGTGAGTGGCCGTGGACAGTTGCGCCACGAAGGCTTGCAAGTGCCGGACAGGTCATTTCTGTCTCGATCTGGAACTTTGCAACTTCTTCCATGTCTCTCTCACGAGCCTCTACGACCTGACGGCCTGAAAGTGTACCTGGGTCGACACCTCTGTGATTGATTGCTGCTGCGTAGGACCTGAAGTATGGTGTTGCTGGTGCGTTGTACATTGAGTCAACGAACTGGACGTACCTTACCCTGTCACCGGCTTTTGCGCCTGGGGTTGGTTCGACGATTTCTCTGATTGAACATTCTGGTTCACCCATCTCTGCGAGTGGTGGGTGTGTGCTTGGGTAGTCACTACCCGGTGCACGGTGTCCGAGTACTAATGTAAGGTCGTCGTCAGAGATTTCCCTAAGCTTTTCGACGTCACCGGACATGTGCTTTCTTCTGTTTTCTGCAACGGATGTTGCACCTGGATAATATTGTGCTTCGTATGCCATATTATACACTCCTTAGTTATCAATAGATCTCATTGTGTTCTTTACGGATTTCACGAGTTCGTTCAGTTTGTCTCTTGAACATGATTCTCCTCTTGTGACTCCTGACACAATATCCATAACTTTTCCTTTTGTCAGGATTTCGTTATTTCTAGGCATCACAAGTTTGGTCTTAATTCCTCCTTTGGCAAAATCCTCAAAGTCGACATTTGTCTGACAGACGATTATTGCCGGAACATTTGCATCTTCTAGAATTGCTCTTACTTTTTTCACCACATGGTCTCGTATATTTCCTGTATGAATAACAGCCAGTTTATGTCTTGATATCTGTTCAATTTCTTCAGGTGTTATTCCGAATGCACCGGATCTCATTGGTGTATCGGGTATGCCTGATCCTGAGTTCAGTACCAGTACACTGACCTGTATATTCTCCCTGCGCATACCGTATGTGAGTTCACATATCGGCTTTGTGATGTGTCGTCTGCCGGGACTCATTGCAACTGTGATAACATCCGGGCGCCCTGTCTCTGAAAGAGTCCCGCGCTGCGCAAGCCCTCCGCCGCGGCCAAGCCCCATTCCATGTCTACAGTCTACAACCTGTGTTTCTCGGTCAAACATTTAACATCATTCCGCTGGATTTAAGGTACAGATACGATTTCCCACTTTGCCTTTTGGATCTGCCAGTCCGAGGACTGTAGGATCTGCTCCAGGACCACGTTTTGCATAGTCGGAGACGGTCTGCTTGGTTGGCAAAAAGAGTCCTTCCCGAAATTCAAATCTAATAGGAAGTATTCGCTCACACACTTCCCTGATCTTATCTCTTGTTTCTGAGTTTAGGACCTCAAGCCTTATGCGGCCAACCATGACAGTCAGTGTGATTTCCGTTTCTCCGATACGGATCGTTTCATTGAATTTATGTTGGACATCTTCTCCGGTTGCCGGTCCGTATGGAACGGTTGCCGGGAGTCTTGGACCCTGTATTAAGGCCCTTCTAATGCCATCCATATTACTCAACTCAACGAGTAGTTCCTGTGCAGTTTTTGGGCTTAGGAACCGTTGTGGAAATATTTCGATTTGTATGAGGTTCTCTGTGTTTGATGCAGAATCGACCATTATTGATTACCTTCAAGATCTTTTAGAGCTCTTGTTTTAGAGTGCTCCTGCAACTGCCTTAATTGGCTCTCTGAATTCTTCGATTGAACCGAATACGTTTCCGACAAGTCCTGATGTTTTCTCGATGGAGAACATCTGTGTGCCTGCGTCAAGTGCCACTGCTGCGGATACACAAGGAATTGCAAATCCTCTGGAGTGTCTTGTTACGACGTGGTTACCATTGAAGATACCTGGTCCACCGCCACCATAGATTGAGTGGCTGAAGAAGGAGAATCCTACTGCAGTACCCTGTGCTCTTCCCATGTCACAACCTGGAAGACCTGTTTCCTTCTCGAGGATATCGTTGAAGTACAGGATGGTTGATGATACGTTCTGTGCTGCCCTGCCTGCACCAACGTTTACGAGTGTTGCTGCGAGCTGACCTGCTGCTGCACATGCGTTCCACATGGAAACGTCATTTGCTTTGTAGAAGTTGTATCCGGATGGTGCTTTGTGGTCAACTTCGATGACACCTAGGTCGAGTGCTTTCTCGACAACTGTCTCGACAACTGAACCGACTGTACCGTCCTTGCCGTTCTCTTTGACCATTTCGTATACAAGGTTGTTACCGTTTAGACCCTGGTATGCGAAACCAAGTAACTGGTGTCTCTCGAATGAACCTACTGCGTTACCCATCTCGTACATACCTGTCTGCTCATAGATGGATGACAGTGCTGCTGCGTTAAGTGCTTTTCTGCCTGTGATAGCTGCAACGTGGTTGGTCATGATGTTCCTCAGGGAGAAACCAAGACCTTCATTCTGCTGTGGGATGCTGAGAATTGATGCAATGTTACCGCCTTTCATGTCCATTGTCTGTGGGTAGCTACCCCAGACTGCTCCCTTTACAAGAGGTGCGTCGAACATGTCGGTGTTGAACATGTCAATGATGGTTTCTACTACTGCTGCACCAGTGACTGTGCTTCCGGAAACGAAATCTGCACCTGCATCTGTCCTTGCGGTTGGGACCTGTACAAGTAACTGTTTTCCGCCGCCGATAACTTTGACGTTGGTGTCGTCGTCATCGCTGACCTTTACAAGCTTTGTAACAGATTCTGCGATAGCGTCTGCGTTTCCTACAATATCATACTCAAGTCCACGGCCAAGGATCTGGCGCCCTGCACCACCGAACTTGCCGGTTGCGAGACCTTTCTCGATACCTGCAAGGTTGATAGCAACAGTTCTCTTTGTGTCTTTGATGATCTTTCCGATTGCTGCATTTGTTGTTGGGGCGAGTGACATTACATCTACGTCGCTTTCCAACAGTGTACCTCTGTCGTCATATATGTCTATTTTGTCAGACACGTATATTTCCTCCTAATTTAATTCCAGAAATCCCTATGGGAAACACAAATTTGAGCGATGCACAGCAGTTTCCTACTGTTGCCGGGTTGTGTTTAACATTATCCCCAATTGGTCATTCTTCTAATTGATTCAAATTTGGAACGTCGTTTTTAGGTTTAAAGCTTTTGCATTTCATAAGGGCTTATCACGTATTGTCATTATTATTCATTAATATCTTTTGCTCTTATTGCTTTTATTCCGAAATATTAACTCAAATTGTCATACAAAGTGCATACTTCTAAACAAATTAGTAAGAATAATCTTATTAAATCTATCTTTATTAATTAATTTTGGGGGGGATAATAATCAATGTTTGCCTCTCCCGTTTTTTATACCACAAAGGTTTAGTAGTACGTACATAGTCGTATCCACGATCTATATGGAAATAGTCGCTGATGTCGGAGGGAACCCGGGAGTTGATTGCCGTGGGTTCTGCAAGTATTGCTATTTTAAAAAAGTAAAGGATGTCCCTGCTTTTGGCTGCAAACATTGTTTCCCTTTTTCAAAGGGATGTGATTACTGCACCAGGGGTGTCAAAGAGCTATACTCCGGCTTCAAACCTGCCCAGTATGTGATGGGTGAAGTATCACAGTCCATTCATTTTGGTTCAGAGGACGTTGAAAAGTTCACTATAAGTGGTGGCGGTGATATCAGTTGTTATCCTGAACTCAGGGAACTGGTCTCTTTCTTATCCCGGTTTGGAAAACCAATACATCTTGGATATACCAGTGGCAAGGGCTTTACCTCTGAAGATGATGCTGTCTTTTTCATAGACAATGGTGTTACCGAAGTTTCATTCACCGTATTTGCAACGGACCCTGAAGTTCGCGGGGAATTCATGAACGATCCGGAACCGGAAGCCTCTCTTGCAGTGCTCAGGGATTTCTGTGCTCACTGTGAGGTTTATGGTGCCATCGTTGTTATTCCAGGTATCAATGACGGCGATATCCTTGAAAAGACACTTTCAGACCTTGAGGATATGGGAGCTGCAGGTGCGATACTGATGCGCTTTGCAAATTCAAGGGAAGAAGGTCTGATCCTCGAGAATGCACCCATTATGGAAGGTATAGAATCCCATACGGTGGATGAATTCGCCCGGATCGTAAGCAATGCAGCTTCGTCTCACAGTATCAGGATTACCGGTACCCCCCTGGAAGACCCTCTAATAGGATCACCTTTTGCCATAAGGCTGCATGATGACCTTCTCTCAAATTTGCCTGAGGTTACAAAGGAGGCTACAATTATCACAAGCCGGGTTGCAGAAAGCAGGCTTTCTGAGATATTTGGTAAACTCGGGGGAACTGTTAATGTAATTGGATTGAATAAGGATATTGGATGCCTTATTGCCATTGATGATTTTCGTGATCTGGATCTCTCAAATGTGAAAGAGACTGTTATCATTCCCGGTCGTGCTTTTGTCCACGATCCTGAAGTAAAAGGAGTGCTTTCAGCCGATGGTGTGGATCGGGTCGTAAGACGTGGTCCGGACATACTGACAGTTGATGGCGAGATGTCGATAGGAATGAGCGAAGAAGCTGTCCTTGAACTTGAAACGGAGAATTTCACAGAGCTCATTCAGCATATAAATGCTATAGGTATGCCTGTTCAGTAAAACTTTGCAGGTTTACTTCTTTTGTGCATATTTCATTTATTGCATTATCTTGCATTGTAATTTTGTCCGATTTTGTTAATGGATCGAGTGTGCAAAGTTATAGCTTTTGATGCAATATATTACATGAAGTCTGAGAGTCCCATCTGTTTGGACCTGTCATTTTCAAAAAGTGACTTCATGTCGTAACCTATCAGCTCTATGCGCTGTTTTGTGTAACTTGATACATTGTACTCTTCTGCTACTTTCATTGAGACCTCAAGATACTTTTTAACTGCTCCCTCATGTACTGTAAGGATCACCCTGCCGCCGCATTTAGGGCAACTTCCTGTAAGTGGAGGCCTCCGATATTTTGCACCGCATTTGACACATCTGGTTCCCTGTCTTGAGAATGCCCTGAGATTTCCGAACATATCCGGAAGGAAATGGGAGATAAGGACCCTTTCCGCTACATCGGAGGCATCAACAGCACGTATCTTTTTACCAAGCTCAAGTTGTGCATCCATTTTCTCTACCATGCTTCCGAGTGTTTTGTAAGCACTTTTTAGCGGACCTGCAGCGATATTGGATGTATCATGGGTGAACATGAACTTCTCATACTGCAATGTCGTTCCAAGTCTGTTGCTGATAAGATCAAAAGTATCTTCAAACTCTTTCGGGTTTGTGATCTCCTGAGTGGCTTCATAGAATTCAAGTGGATAAGACTCGCATACGTCTATATTGTGTGCTTCCTTGTCGACCTCGCTGGGATCGAGCCGGGTGGTAAGCACAAGAGGGGCATCCATCTTCCCACCTCTTTTGTCCGGCAGGTACTCATGGGAGAAATTGAGCAGCCCGTCCATAAGAAGCATAACACAGTCCTCATCTCCGTCACAGTTACGTCTTTTTGCGGCATGGAAGAAAGGATGGGCGTATCCTACGGCAGCAGTTGTAAATCCTATCAGTCTTCCGAGGACTCCTGCTGATGTATGAGGTGCCAGTCCCATCAGTAGAATGCCTACTATGTCTTCCTTGGTCTTTGCATTATAATATGGATCTACCTTGTAGTATTTGACCAGAAGGTCATCGATGTATTGTGTCGTCCTAAGGAGATAATCAGCACAATCATATGAAACTACAAGATCCTGTACCTTAAGGCAGAGTATCTGGTCAGGGCTGTTAAGTGGCTCTCCGTAGATGTCCTCTTCATAGCCAAGCTCCCTGAACTTCTCACAGCTGACGCCTAGTTCTGAAGGCCTGATGTGTGTGAGCGGTATGTCGGACATATCATAACGGACTGTTCCGTCCTTGAAAGTAAAGAGATCATGTTTGGCCCTGAGGATGCCTTTTTCGAGTGGTTCGGGTGTCATGTCCTTTGACATCATCCTTTTTACTCCCTTGAAGGAGTCGAGTGTATCTCTCTCTCCCAATCTTTCGAAAGCTTTCTGGTATATGCTCTTGAAATTGATCTTTTTCATGCTGGTACAGGTCGTCTTTGTACCGCACTTGGGGCATTCCTCTTTGTTCACAGATATGCCGCATCTCGGACAGAAAAGCTTGGGGACTGTATATTCGCCACAGTCACACCTGTACTCAAAAGTTTCCACCCCGCATGCAGGGCAGACCCGGTTTCCGATCTCAACAGTTATTTCTCCAACCTTTGCATTTGTTGATGCTTTGAAACTGGCGGCATTATCGAGTTTTCGAGTATTTCCTCCAGCTTCAGCGATCGGGAACAGGACATGAGGTGCAGGTGACATTTTTCTTTTATCGGATTTTTCCGGTCTTCCCATTCTTGCTCCAATACGCGTCGGTGCTCTTGAACGGACCTCAAATTCCGTGATCATGTTTATATTATCAAGCACTTCTTCATTTTCAAGGAATTCCCATTTCTTCCTGAGTTCGTCATCAAGTCCAAGACTATATATTAGTGGTAGTGGCTCCTCGATCAGGATCATTCCATTTGAAATCCTGTGAAGTACAAGCATTATTTCAAGTGTTCTTTTAATACCTTTTGATAAGGCCTTATCGTAAGGTAGCTCCAGAACTCTTCTGTCGTTTTTCAAAGTTCCGTGGACTGATACGAAGTCCGCAAGTTTTCCAAACTGTTCGTTGTCGATATCGTGCCATAGGTATGTGAACTTCGGGTGGAGTGGGATCCTGTACTTTTTGCAGATCTCGATCGCCGTGTTCTGGGAAGGTTCCTTTAGTGAATCTTCTACAACCGATCCGTCTCCTCCGGCTTTCCTGTATTCCTGTATCCACCACTCAAAACAGTAAGGTGACGGTGCAAGTGGGTGGTTGTTCTCTAGAAAATCCCCGTAATTGATAAGTATTTCACCGATATCAATGATCTCTTCTATTTCCGGCCTTAGTCTGTATGCCTCTTCTATAATGTCGATCCTTACAACATCCCCTGATCTGAGCTTTACGGTAGGGCCTTCAATGGAATCCACAGGTGCCATTCCTGCAGCTTTTCCCGGCCTCTCCACTTTTAGCTGGGTCCCGGGTGCGATGAAATCGTCCATTACGATCATTCCGGCAGGATTTATCCCTGATGCTGCAAATGATGTATTACGTGATCTGCCGTAGCGTAAACGGAAACCTCCGGGTCTGGATGGGTGAGAGAAAACGGGCCTTCCAGCTATCAGGTCACGCATATATTTATCCTTTGGCTTGATCTTTGGTTTTTCTTCCTTTTCCTCTTCACCGCCATTTTCAGATGATCCTTTTGCACCGGATATCAATTCATCGAGCCATTCCCAGCCATCGATATTCAGTTTTTTTACATGCTTCTGGATTTTTGGAGCCTTCAATGCAAGACCTTCAGCAAGCACCAGTGCCATTCCACCGCGTACTCTGTTAGTTTCTATCCTCTCAAGGTTGCGGTGACCTTCAACCTCTTCTGCTTCTGTAGGCTCACCATCTATGCAGATAGGGCAATTTTCCACGATCAGACGGATCTCTTCTTCGGACGGGGTGTACTGGAGACTTGCCACTCTCTTATAGAGCATGATTTCTTCGATGTAACGCTCAACTTCTTCTTTTCGGGGTTTGTATCTGTCTATACCTATTCCCCTGCGTACATAGTCTCCTACCAGGACAGATAGTGCCTGTGCAGTGCCTCCTGCGCTTCTTATGGGTCCGGCATAGAATATGCTGACATATTCTGTTCCGTCATCATTCTTCCCGACATCTGCGCGGTCTATTCCCTCTATAGGGGCAGCAACGACACCTTCTGTCAGCATGGCAACGGAAACCCGGATTGCGGCTTCAATGGCTTCTGATTTTGAATCGAATTCACCTACTTTTCCCTGGGCAACCTCTCTTCCAAGGGCCAACGCAGCTTCTTCTCTGGATCTGGTTTCTTCCAGTTTGCGGATCAGCTCTGCTACATCTTTTACACCAATCAGGTTTTCTACCCTGTCAGCGAGGTCCTTTGCGAGTGGAATCTCAACATTTGGTTTTGGGTCCTTCCCATTCAAGCGTGCAGTGTTTACTATCTCTATCTCTTTTTCCAATGTATCTTCAAGTGTTTTGAAGTACTCCTGCACCTCTTTGCTTGCTACAATTTCTGCCATGTTGGGCTAATCTCCCTGATTGAGTTGGATATGGCTTTTGAAATTATATAGGTATTGATGATCTTTATTAAAAGTTCCTTTACATTTTTATAACCTGAATATTATATCTATGCTTGTATCTGAAGGAGGATTTTTATTGAAAAAGACAATTCTAACTCTGTTGATTATCACATCTTTGTTCTCTGTACCCGCATCTGCAGATCTTTTCAGTGAACTTGATCTTGTAGTTAATGAATACAACACGAATGCGGACAGTGCACCAGGTACCATTAAAGCTCTTCTTGGCAATGAAAATATTATTGCAGAAATAAGTATGGATGATGAAAGTTCAGTTGCCTTAAAAATAGTCACTGATGACATGGTCGTTACCGGTTTCAGTACCATTGATAGAGATGATCCGGATTTCACACCTTCCCTCATGATATATAGTGATGAGGGCACTATCAGGGAACTTCTTGTTTCCGAAGACCTTGTGAATGATTTTCTTGATGCTTATGATAGTGGTGCCATTGATATTGAAGCGGTAGGAATTATCGACAAAGTTACACTCTCTGCCGGCAAGATTATGCTGAAATTGTCTCAGTTGTTAGGTTTGATCTAATTTGATCTGATGATATTTTTATTTGTGGGGCATCAAAGCCCATGCACCCTTTTTCAGGGTATATGTCCGACTTTCTTTTGTATATTTTTTGTTTTATGTTTATATATTCAGACTACATTTGGGGGCACTTATAGTTTATTTCAAGGAAGATATATTAATTTTCAAAGGGTCATTTATATATTCTTACCAGAAAGTACATAAAAGGAGATGTTTAATTATGTACAATTTAGGCTTATTATGAATGAAACCCCGGATCGTATCTAAACAGATCTAACTATGAGGTAAAATTATGTCAGTAAAAATCACGGAAACAATTCTTCGAGACGCACACCAGTCTCTTCTTGCGACCCGTATGCGAACCCGTAACATGTTGCCGATCATTGAAAAACTGGATGAGGTCGGCTATTACTCTCTTGAGATGTGGGGGGGTGCTACATTTGATACATGTATCAGGTACTTGAACGAGGATCCGTGGGAGCGCCTGAGGGAGCTCAAAAAACATATGAAAAACACGCCTGCACAGATGTTACTTCGTGGTCAGAATCTTGTGGGATATCGTCACTATTCGGATGATGTTGTTGAAAAGTTTGTAACAAAGGCACACGAGAACGGTATTGATATATTCAGAATATTCGATGCTGTCAATGATGTAAGAAACATGGAGAAGGCAATAACCACTGCAAGGGAAGTTGGAGCTCATGTGCAGGGTACAATTAGCTATACCATCAGCCCTGTTCACACCGTGGAAAAATATGTTGATTTTGCAAAAGAGCTTGCAGAGCTTGATTGTGATTCGATCTGTATCAAGGACATGGCAGGACTTCTTGCACCTCACGAAGCATACGAGCTCATAAGTTCTCTTAAGAAAGAGGTGGGTCTTCCTGTTGCACTTCACTGCCATTGCACATCAGGTATGGCACCTATGAGCTACATGGCGGCCTGTGATGCAGGTATTGATATTCTTGATACCGCATTATCTCCGCTTGCGGGTGGAACTTCCCAGCCCCCAACAGAATCAGTCGTTGCAGCTCTTGCTAGGACTAAATATGATACAGGTCTGGATCTGGAACTTCTGACTGAATCAGCAAGGTACTTCAAAGAACTCAAGGAAGATTACAGGGGTATACTTGACCCTATATCCGAGCAGGTCGATACGAATGTCCTGCTTTACCAGATTCCCGGAGGTATGCTTTCAAATCTTGTTTCACAGCTTAAGGAGCAGAATGCACTTGACAAGTACGATGCTGTTCTGAAAGAGATGCCAAAGGTACGTGAGGAACTCGGATATCCTCCACTTGTCACACCCACCAGCCAGATAGTTGGTACCCAGGCAGTGCTGAACGTTCTCATGGGTGAACGTTACAAGGTAATTCCGAAAGAGGTAAAGGATTATGTACGTGGTCTCTACGGAAGATCACCTGCACCTATCAGCCCGGAAATGATTGTAAAGGTCATCGGTGATGAAAAGCCTATTACATGCCGCCCGGCTGATCTCCTGGAACCAGAGTATGACAGGCTTAAAAAAGAGGCAGAAGAGCAGGGTCTTGTAAAGAAGGAAGAAGATATCCTTACTTACATACTGTATCCGTCCATTGCACCAAAGTTCCTGCTTGGTGAGGCAGAAGAAGAGGAGATTCTCCCTGTGACTGTTGCCCAGTCTGCTCTGAAGGCCCATGTGGACATACCAACCGATTACCGTGTTGAGATAGATGGTGAGGTCTTTGATGTCAAGGTAGAACCGACCGGTGGTTCTGTACAGGTGGTCGAGAGCTCAAAGACTGAGGTTGAGTGTGAAGGAGCAGTCACAAGCCACATGCAGGGTATGGTGCTTTCCATCAATGTCAATGTTGGCGATACTGTTAATGAAGGAGACAAGATATGTGTCATCGAAGCCATGAAGATGGAGAATGCTATCCATGCTCCGTTCAGTGGTGTCGTAAAAGAGATATTCGTTTCTGAAGGTGATGCTGTCACAACAGATGAAGTTCTCATGGCTATCAACTAATCCGGGGTATCATTATGTTCAAAAAAGTACTCATAGCTAACAGAGGTGAGATCGCCATACGCGTCATGCGTGCTTGCAGAGAGCTTGGTGTCTCTACGGTTGCTGTTTATTCAGAAGCCGATAAGAATGCTCTCTTCTCAAAATATGCCGATGAGGCTTATCTGATCGGCCCTGCTCCTTCAAGCCAGAGCTATCTGAATATGGATAAGATCCTGGAAGTTGCAAAGGAGTCAGGAGCAGAAGCTATCCATCCCGGGTATGGTTTTCTTTCCGAGAATTCCGTGTTCGCAAAGAAATGTGAGGATAGCGGAATTACCTTTATCGGACCTACAAGTGATGCGATCGAAAAGATGGGTAGCAAGATTGCTGCTAGGTCGCTCATGATCGAGGCCGGTGTTCCTGTAGTTCCCGGATACGATAAGGCTATCGAGGATGTCGATGAGGCTATTGAGATCGCAAATTCGATTGGATACCCTGTAATGATCAAGGCGTCTGCTGGCGGTGGTGGTATTGGTATGAAGATAGTCCACTCAAAGGATGAGTTCAGATCATCACTGGAATCTATCCAGTCAGTTGCTCAATCCGCTTTTGGTGATTCCACTGTATTTGTTGAGAAATACGTTGAGGAGCCTCGTCATATTGAGTTCCAGATACTTGCTGACAATTACGGTAATACCATTTATGTATCAGACAGGGAATGTTCCATACAGCGTAGACACCAGAAACTCATGGAGGAAGCACCTTCACCTATAATGACACCTGAACTTCGCAAGAAGATGGGGGATGCTGCAGTAAAGGCAGCAAAATCGATAGGATATAGGAATGCAGGTACAGTAGAGTTCCTATATTCAAAAGGCGATTTCTACTTCCTTGAGGTCAATACACGTCTTCAGGTGGAACATGGTATCACTGAGCTTGTAACAGGTATCGATCTGGCGAAACAGCAGATACTCATCGCAGATGGTGAAAAACTGCCTTTCAGGCAGGAGGATATCAAGATACAGGGTCATGCTATAGAATGCCGTATCAATGCCGAGGATCCACTGAACGACTTTACACCTTCACCAGGTAAGATCAAAGGATATCGTTCACCGGGAGGTCCGGGTGTTCGTATGGACAGTGGTGTCTATATGGGCTACACCATTCCTCCGTACTATGATTCCATGATAGCGAAACTGAGTACGTGGGGCAGTGATCGTGAGGAGGCTATCAACAGGATGAAAAGAGCTCTTTATGAGTTTGTGATAATTGGTGTCACTACCAATATCCCTTTCCACAAGGCTGTTTTGGACAATGAGGCATTCGTACGTGGAGATCTGACTACGCACTTCATTGATGACTATAACATCATAGAAGATGTCAAAAAGGTCATCGAGAATGAGCATGAAAAGAATATCACTCTGGGATCAGTGCTTAATTCCAATTCCAGGAAAGCTGCAGCTGCCGGTGTGGCAGTTGGTTCCTATGTGAATGCTGCAAAACAGAAGATGAACGATCAACAAACTAAATAAGGTCTGTTGACATTTCTTTTATAGTGACATTTTGATTTGGGGGTCTCTATCTTGGTTGACAGGAAAATGGATATTATAAGGGCTTTGAAAGAAGCGGGAGATACACCCATCTCCGGGGAGGATATGGGTGAGAAACTGGGTATCTCGCGTACAATGATATGGAAATACATAAAGAATCTGGAAGAGGATGGCTACGTTATCGAATCATCTCCCGGGGCAGGGTATGTTCTTGTTTCCACCCCTGATAAACTCTATCCGGCTGAGATCAGCATTGGGCTTGATACTTCAATTATTGGGAAAGAAATTCACTATTTTAAGACAGTTGATTCGACCAATGATATGGCAAAAAAAATTGGTCTTAAGGCCGAAGAAGGCACCATTGTTGTCGCCGAAGTGCAGGAAAACGGACGTGGTCGCAAAGGAGATAAGTGGATATCTCCAAAGGGAGGCATATGGCTTTCTGTTATCCTTAAACCGTCTATCCTCCCTGCTCATGCACCCCGACTTACTCTTATGGCAGGGGTTGCTGTTGCCAATACCATGAGACAATTTGGTGTCGATGCATGTATAAAATGGCCAAATGATGTTGTCATTGGTAAAAAGAAGATATGTGGTATCCTGACTGAAATGGATGCAGAGGCTGATCATATTGGCTTTGTGATTATTGGAATTGGCATCAATGCCAATATTCCTGTTGAAGAGCTTCCGGAAGAATTGAGGGAGGGTTCCATGAGCCTGAGTTCCATTAAAGGAGAACGCATAAACAGGGTGGAGTTCGTTCAGGCTTTGCTAAGATCCCTTGAAACAGAATACTTACGTTTCAAAGTAGATGGCTTCACTAAGATCCTGGATGACTGGATCTCTTTGTCCAATACTATCGGAAGGCATGTTGAAGTTATAACTCCTCACAAGATCATCACAGGAATAGTTAATGGAATTAATGCCGATGGTGCTCTGATAGTTGAAAATGATGAAGGTGTGTATGAAGTCATTGCAGGAAGATGTATCTATAAATGATGGTGTTTGATTTGACCACTGGTAGAAATTACAGTCTTTTTATCCTGCTCTTTTTCTTTTTAATTTCGTTTTTAGCAATCCCAGTTTCTGGAGCTCAGGTAAATACTGAAGTACTGGTGGATGGTGCCGGTATATTCATAGAATCAGGTGGTTCATGGGAGTTCAGCCAGGGATATGTCTTTGTTGTCAAGAATGTGAATGAAGATGGTGGCGCATGGGTGGAACTTATGCTTAATGGCGCTCTTTTGGAAGATGCTATCCTTCAGGAAGGAGATTCTTTTGTGTATTCCCATAATTCGATAGAGATTTTAAATATGACCGTTGATACTGTTTATTACGGTCCTGATGCTGAACTGATAACTTTTAAACCAGTTTACCAGTATCTTGACCCTTCTCTGCCGGCTCCTCTTCCTGAAGATCCGGATATATCCTCCAACGAATCGGATGTATCGTCTATCCCGGATGATGGTCCTGATGAAAATATTCCGGGTTTTGATATTTTGATGGTGATATCAGCTTTGGCATTGGTCTTTATTTCTAGTCACTTTTTTAGAAGGAAATAAAAGCTTTTAGGGAGGATTCCAAAAGCAATAGTTTGGCTAGGAAGTTGTCAGAAAAATAAGATGGGATTGATATGATAAGATAAAATATACAAGTTAAAAAGCAAACTAAACAAAATTAAAAGTAAAAAAAGTTAGAAATTCTTAAGTTCAGAACTTAAGATCTCCCTTTTCCATTAGCAATTTGAGGTCCTGAAGGCTCATCTTTCCTGTCTTCTCAAACTTCTCTTTTGCAACACTGTGCTTTTCATCTATCTTTTTCTCATCCTTTTCAAGCTGCATATCGTTGAGTCTGTCAAGATATACACTGAGCTCATCCCTTAGCTGTGATATCTTTGCCTTTAACGGGTCGATCTTTTCTCTTATAGGAGCTACCACATTGTATGTTTCTTTGATCTGGGAATGATACATGTCTGCTTCCTTTCGAAGCTCATCGACCTTCTTGTAGCTCTCGAGCATTGCAAGGTGGTGTTTCTGTGATTCTTCTGCAAGCTCCTTGATGTTCCCGCCAGGTGTACCATCAGCCTTGTAAATGGATTCGGATTGTTTGTACGTATCTACTATCTTCTTGTGAATCTCATCTGCAGTGCTGGCAGAGTCGATTCTCTGTTTGAGGTCTGTCAGTCTTGAGAAAATATCTATCTCATGTTTCAGTGGTATATCAGCGTTAAGAAACTTATCCAGTTCTGCTGCATATGCCTTTGTGAGGGAATCCACACTTCCTCTGGAAAGCTTGTTGTATTCATCACGTTTTGCTTTGAGTTCAGAGATACTGCCTGAGATCTTGTCTTTCTCGCCACGTATTTTCTCATTTGAAGCTTTGATCTCAGCTATCCTGTTGTTGACCTCATCACGCAGTTTCTTCTCTTCACGGGCTTTTGATGCAAGTTCTTTTACCTGTGAGTTTAGTTTGTCCCTTTTCTCTTTAAGTTCATCAATGTTTGTTCGGTGGAGCTTGAGTTCCCTGAAGACGCCTTTAAGTGTACGTTCGTTCTGTGAGATCTTTGTCCTGTAATCGTTGACAACATTCTTGAGATCTTTCTCGGTCATTGTTGCCGGATCCTGTAGTTCGCTCATGCGTCTGCCTCCTGGGTTTTCTCTTCTTTTGAAGGGAAATTTTCCCAGTACTGAAGTGCCTCATTATGGCTCTTTATCCTGTTCTCAAGCCAGCCATGGCGAGGTGTGAGTTCCTTGAGTTCCTCTATTGATTTCTGCAAGGTGCTCTCAAAGTCATTTTCAGTACCATTGATGCCTGCAAGCTCAGTACTTGAGGAAATGGCTTCATTTACTCTTGTACTGATCTGATTAACTGCTTTCTGGATATCTTCCTGAATTCCCATGCCATTAAGTTTACTGAGAAGTTCTTCAACTATTTTTTTTTCTTCATCGATATCAAAAGCACGTTTTACTTTGGTAATGTCATCTTTTACACCATGCATCAATTTATTGTCAAGCAATTTTTCATCTATTTCATCGAACATCTCTTCGAGAACATTCTCTGCCTGATGGTACAACTGCTGACGTTTTTCTTTTAGCAGCTCTATGCGGCTTAAAACATCTTCCTTGTCCTTCTTTGAAGATTCGATCTGTTCTTTCAGTGCCTTCACTTTCTCTTCGAGCCCGCTGAACTCGCGGTTGTATTCTTCAAGAAGTCGTTTGTGCTTTGTGATCACATTCCTGACCAGTTCATTCCTGTCAAGAATGGAGATTTCATTACTTTGTGTACTCTCACTCATAGTTCCACCAAATTTATGTCAGAATTTTGATGTGTGTAATCTATAGTTATAATTTGGAATTATAATCTGTATAGTTGTGCATGCGGAATCCTTTCGATATATATTATGCATCCGGGGTCTATCAGACCTGCATCAACAGCACATTTTACTGCACGAGTGCCAAATATATTTGCTGTTGTTGCATTTGTTATAGCCTCAATCACCCTTTCTTCAGGTGCGATCTCACCTTTGTAGAATGATTCGGTTATCTCAACAACCAGCTCGCCCTTCCTTAGTTTTTTACCAATCAGTTCCCTGTCACAGACCGCGACGATCATCTGATTTCCGGATTTGTGTATCTTCAGGTACATGTGTTCACTTATACTATTTTTATATGTTTATTATCAGGCGAAAGCAAGTCTCCCTGTCTTTTCATTTTTGTGACAAGCTCTTCTGCACGTTCCCTGCCTATTCCTTCACTCTCGGCTTCTGCATATACCTCTTCCAGAGGTGCCTTGGAACCTGCATGTCTTTCACTGACGCGGCTAATAATATCTTTCACAAGGTGAATCTTATCCCTCTGGCTCTTGCTCGTACCCGAGGCGATAACATCTACGTCCAGTGCACCAGTATCGGGGTCAACCCCTACCTGTCTCATACATGCCATGGAAATTCTTGTAGTCCTCTTTGCATCATCCAATGTAACTACATTACTTAAACGTATGCGAGCACTTGCTTCAGCAAGCCTTACAAGAGCTTCCAGCTGTCTTGCTGTGACCGGAACTGGTGAATCCTTTCCCTCCCCCTGTCTTCGGAGGTCAAGATAGAAATTGATCAGATGTTCACGTGCATCGTCTTCCATAATCGGGAAAACTTTCCTTCGTGCATATGCCACATATTTTCGCATAAAGTTATTGTCGATTACGGGCAGGATAACTTCCATATGAGATGCCACATCTTCTTCTGAAACTTTTGATGTCGCAAGCTTTTGCCTTTGTTCCGAGAGTTCTCCAGCATAATGGGCTTTCAGTATATGGTTTGCTATGTTACTGTCCTTTGTACGGTCGGGGACATCAAGAAGTATGAAGATAAGGTCAAACCTGGAAATAAGTGCAGGTGGCATGTTTATCTGTTCAGCAAGTCCTTCGTACTTGTCGAATCTTCCGTATTTCGGGTTGGCAGCACCAAGGAGTGCACATCTTGATTTGAGTGTTGCAAGGATTCCTGCTTTTGCTACACTGATCGTCTGCTGTTCCATGGCCTCGTGCAGTGCACTCTTATCTTCCCTGCTCATTTTATCCATTTCATCCACTGATGCCAGACCCATGTCTGCCATGACAAGAGCACCGGCTTCCAGTGTCCAGCGTCCGTCTCCAAGGTCATCCTTGACAGCTGCGGCCGTCAGACCACTGGATGATGCGCTTTTACCGGATGCGAACACTCCTCTGGGCGAGATCTTTACCATATAACGTAGCAACTGACTTTTTGCGATACCGGGGTCACCGACCAGAAGGATGTGTATGTCACCTCTGACACGGGAGCCATCAGGTAACATTTTCGGGACGGCTGAGAAAAGTTGAAGGCTGAGTGCTTCCTTTATGTCCTCGTATCCATAGATAGATGGTGCAATTGATCCGATTATATTGTTGTAGATGTTTTGATCCTTGCTCATCTCAAGTATTGTTTCTTCATCTTCCGGTGTTATGTTAAGCTCATCGAATTCCTGATCCACATATTCGATGGAGTTTGCATGGAGGATAAGGTCATAAAATGTTGATTTGCCCTCTCTCAACGTTCTCTGGTGTGAACGAAGTATTCCGTTTATTACAAGACGGTCGCCGGGTTTAACAAGTCCTGCAAGGTCATCTTCTGCATCAACGTCGAGACTTTGTGGCTGTGTACCTCCTTTAAGGTTCTCCGGTGACTCCTGAATCTGAAGTTTCTGAGCATCTACGAAAGTGGACTGGTCTATAAGTAATTTGAAAGGTCCTTTCTTTCCGCATGATTCGTTCTCACATTCAGTAGGCTCTACGAACTTTGTCCCTTCCTGAGGCTCATAGCTTGTGTTCTCACACCGCATGCACATGAATGCTGCGTTTGTTATCTTTGGCCTTACCTCTGTGGCTTTGCGTATCATCCCTTCGATGGATATGAATTTCAAAAGGTGCTTGCTACGGAGGTCTCTTATACCAATGCGGTTCGGGATATTTATGAACTGGACATGTGCATCATCAAGATCTTTTTCTATAGGGATGTCGATATCCCGAATTGCATGTTCTGCATAGGGGATCACATCGTCAGGATGCTCAAGCAGTTCATGTGCAAGGTCTGAATCGAATTGCTCAAGGTCCGGGAAATCGACCACAATGCTTCTCATTTCGGGATATTCGTTGGCCAGCAGAAGGATATCGTCCCAATAGTATCTTTTCAGAAAATCCCTGAATTTTTCATCCCATTTAATTTCACTCATCTGATCCACATTTGTCCTTTTTTAGAATGATTATGCCTGTATCGCAGTTAAAAACATCATAATACATATCAATATTTCGAGCCGATATAATCATCATTAAATATGTAAGAAGCTACTTTCACTTGATCAGTTGCTGTATCCTTCCAAAAAAACCTCTTAATGTCTGCACTTCTCTTGGCATGAGCTGTGCTCTCCCTAATATCCTCTTGAACATAAGATGTGTTTTTTCTTTTTTATGTTCCGGGTACTGGATGTCGTCCAGAAGCTCTCCTATGTGCTCGTTAAGAAGTCTGAGATCAAAGCCATCTGCAAGTTGCCGCTCTCCGGCTTCTATCTGACTTAGTTCGTATAATATTATTGTCGTAGCATGTGACAAATTCATTATCGGATATATGGATGAGGTTGGAATACTTACTATCATATTGCTCATCCTGAGCTCTTCGTTCGTGAACCCGTTATCTTCCCTGCCAAATAGAACCGCAACGGTTCCACTTGTGTCGTTGAACTTGTCCTTGAGTTCGCGCGGAGTGTATGGTGGCATGCGTATATGCTCATCCATTTTTATTCCGGTTATACCGGTAGTTGCTACCACCACATCGGCTCCTTCTATAGCTTCTTCGATGTTAGTTACAACGTTTGCTTTCTCAAGTACATCCCATGCATGTGATGCCAGTGCACGTGCTTCATTTCCCAGATTGCATGGGTTGACCAGTACGAGGTCACTGTACCCAAAGTTTTTCATAGCTCTTGCTACTGAGCCGACATTTCCCTGGTACAACGGCTCCACCAGAACTATCCTCAAATTAAAAGTCATCTCATTCTTCAATATCATTAATACATGTATAATTTACGCAATTATGTGCCTTTTATTTGTTCTGATATGCTGATATACACACAGAACTGTCATAATGACAC
>JBNJIC010000002.1:0-30965 GCA_051749005.1 Halobacteriota archaeon
ATTCCAAATCTTGCGTTTCAACGAAAGAAATTCAAAATGAACTTTGAAAAATCAAGAAAATGTAACTTTGACAAGGTAAACCACAGCGGAGCAGAGGCTTCAATGGACATATCTTTCGGAAGCGCATGTCACGGAGCAGGAAGGGTCATGAGCCGTGCACATGCAAAAAAAGAGTTCTACGGTGAAGATGTCAGGAATGATCTTGAGAAAAGCGGGATCACAGTAAGAGCTGCACACCCATCAGTGATCGCAGAGGAAGCTCCCGAGGTCTACAAATGCAGCAGCGATGTGGTTAATGTGGTCCATGAACTTGGGATCGCAGGAAAGGTCGCCAGAATGATGCCACTTGGTGTTGTAAAAGGCTGATATTCGGTCTTTTCATTTTGGAAAAATAAGCCTGTAGATGGAACTGAATATAAAAAGAACAGAAACTTTTATAAAAAAACTGATTGAAGCCATTGAATCCGGAAAATGGCTTTGCTTAAATAATTCAGGAATAACAAAGGACTACAAGAGAGTGAGGAAACGGCTTTGTTTGAGGGGATGAATGGTTTGCTTGATTACAGTCATTTACAACATAAAAGTTCGCAAGCAATCTGTCCGCTTCCTCAAATAATAAAATGATATAATAATATTTAAAGATGTTCGATATCATTTAAATATAAAACACGTGATGGATTATTTTCCATAACCTCTTTATCATTATCCGACCGTCAACCATTTTAAGTTATATTCTCAATTTTGCGCCCATGGATAAAAAGGCGAAGATGATCAAAAAAGTTCGTGTAATGGCTGACTACCAGTTCGGTAAGGGATGCGGAGATATTCTTTTTCCTGATAACGTGACATTCCAGCTTTCGAGGACAAAACGCATTCGTCAGATAATGCTTGAAGGCAAACGCATTGCAACAGCAAGAGCTAAGGACGGAATGCTCACACTCAGCATGGAAGCTGCTGCAAAGGTCCACCACCATATACCTGCACCGGAACTCAGGGTCATGGTCTGTGATGATGCAGTTCCTTTTGTATCAAAGGGAAAGACAACATTCGCAAAGCATGTGACTGCCATCGACCCTGGCCTTCGAAGCGGTGACGAGATCATCGTTGTCGATGAGAAGGACAATGCTATAGCAACCGGGCAACTTCTCCTTTCCCCCGACGAAGTAAAGGCACTCGACACCGGTGCTGCAGTGGATGTCCGCACCGGATGCGATCAGTGAACACAATAAACCTCACAGCACTCTGAATATCCCTGTGCCTGACGTCAAAATATACATATAGCAACAGGTTAAATAAGCTGTGAACTTATATACCGCCTCAAATCCATCTCGTCGGAGGGTGAGACCATCGCAGAAGAGCAATTCTTGAAAACGTTTGTCATTCCGGACAATACAAAAATGGAAGAGCGCAATATCGTGCTGGACGGAGACATAATAGTAGGTAACCATTCAGATATACGATATGGCCTGATAGCTAATTCTGCGATCCTTGGAGAAAGGGTTGAGGTTTCAGGCGACATCAAAGCAATATCAGACATCAGAATCGATATATGGTCTCATATCGGCGGAACTGTCAGAACCAAAGAAAACGCCTACATCGGAGAGTTTGTCTCTATTGACGGAAAACTTGTGGTCAAAGGAGATCTGGACATCGGTAACGATGTAAAGATAAAGGGCGGTTTCGAAGCAAAAGGATGGATCGTGGTTAGAAATCCGGTACCTGTGATCGCTTATCTGTTCCTTTACCTGACCGAACTTTTGCGTATGGGCAAGGATGAAGAGGTCGAAAAGGCATTGAATGAACTGTTTGATGAGGAAGTAGAGACTATCGGCAATGCTGCCATGATAATACCTAATGGTTCTAAGATATCCATGGACTCAATAAGAGTTCCTTCAAATGCTGTGATAGGGAACGATTGCCGCCTTGTGGGGAACATTCGTGCCACTTCCCTTGACATGGCAAATGGAACCACACTTTACGGAAGCATACGTACAATGAACACGGTGGACCTTGGCGAGAATAATATCATACACGGAAACATTGTTTCACGTGGAAAAGTTTACATTGATAAAGGCACACACGTTCTCGGAGAGATCAATGCCAGTTCCATAAGGATACATGAAAGTGCACGTGTGGACGGTGTCATGAGAGCATCAGGCGGTATCGTCTTCGAACGTGAAGAAGATGATGCCCTCAATGAGAATGAACTGATGACACTCGATATTTGACAACATACCTAATTCTGAGGAATTCTATGACCAAAGAGATGACTCCATCAAAAGATTACGAATCAATAGTAGAACAGGATAAAAATTACGTAATGCAGACATACACGCGCCAGCCCATAGCCATTGAAAGCGCAAAGGGCTCTGTTGTCCGCGACATCAACGGCAAGGAATATATCGACTGTGTGGCAGGAATTGCCGTGAACAATGTAGGACACTGCCACCCACGTGTTGTGGAAGCCATCAGCAAACAGGCTGAAAAGCTCATACATGTATCAAATCTCTATTATACCGACGTTCAGGCACAGCTTGCCGAGGAACTTGTCGGGATCACCGGCATGGGCCGTGCATTCTTCTGTAACTCCGGTACCGAAGCCGTTGAATCGGCGATGAAGCTTGCAAGGGTCACCACAGGAAAGACCGAGTTCATCGCAGCAGAGCACTCATTCCACGGCCGTACCATGGGTTCCCTTACAGTTACACACAAGTCCGTCTACAGGACACCTTTCGAACCTCTCGTACAGGGAGAGAAGTTCGTTACATACAATGACTCTCAGGCTATCAGGGATTCAATAACAAAGGATACTGCAGCAGTCATCGTTGAACCTATACAGGGAGAAGGTGGCATCAATGTTCCTTCAGATGACTATCTCAGGGAAGTGCGTGAGATCTGTGATGAGAACGAACTGCTGCTCATATTCGATGAGGTCCAGACAGGTTTTGGAAGGACAGGAAAATGGTTCTGCAAGGACCACTCCGGAGTAATGCCTGATATCATGACAATGGCAAAGGCTATCGGTGGAGGATTCCCGATGGGTGCCATAGTGGCAGGTGATGGGATCTCTTTCGGAAAGAGCCAGCATGCTGCAACCTTTGGTGGCGGGCCACTGGCATGTGCCGCCTCTCTTGCATCCATTGGAGCGATCCGGGACGAAAAACTTGCGGACCGTGCAGCACAGATGGGAGAATACTTCATGGAAAGGCTCAACTCACTAGAGCTTGACAACATTACGGAGGTCCGTGGAAAGGGTCTCATGATCGGCGTGGAGATAGACAGGCCTTGCGCAGACATCGTGGACATTGCAAGGGAGAACGGGGTGCTACTGAACTGCACATCCGAAAAGGTCATCCGTATAGCACCTCCTCTTGTAATCACCAAAGAACAGATCGATAAGGTGGTAGACATAATTGCCCAGATATGAAATTATAAAGGAAGAAATAGCCTCCATTGCAAAATATGTACCCGGCAAATCCATAGATGATATCGTCAGGGAATACGGCCTGAACCCTGCATCTGTGATCAAGCTTGGATCCAACGAGAACCCGCTGGGACCATCACCAAAGGCAGTGGAAGCACTCATGAATAATGCAAAGGGTATAAGCATCTATCCTTCAGCCGATGCACGTGAGCTCGTTGAAGCGATATCTGAATACACAGGTATAGCTTCAGATCACATCGTGGCATCGGGACCTGGAATGGACGGACTCCTGGACGGACTGGCAAGACTTGTAATAAGCCGTGGTGATGAGGTCATCCTTACAACACCGACGTTCTCCTATTACGAGATATCAGCTCGTGCCAACGGCGCTGTTCCTGTTTACGTCCAGCGTGAGGATGATTTTTCAATCGATACTGAAAAGCTGATCGATGCAATCACTCCAAAAACAAAGATCATCTTCCTGTGTTCACCAAATAATCCTTCAGGTAATGTGACTCCTGAAGAGGACATAATCCGGATCTCAAATTCCACTGATGCTCTTGTGTTCGTTGATGAGGCATATGTTGAATTTGCTGACAAGAACATTGCAAAGCTTGTCCCGAAATATGATAACATAATTGTTGGAAGGACATTCTCAAAAGCATTCGGTCTTGCAGGCATGAGGATAGGATATGGTATACTTCCTGTCTGGCTCAGGGAAGAGTACATGAAGATCGCAACCCCGTTCAATGTCAGCTCTGCAGCAGTAGCTGCAGGTGTTGCTGCACTTTCGGATACTGATCATCTCAACAAGAGCATTGAACTGGCACGGACAGGTAAAAAATATCTTCAGGACAACATCCCGTTCAGGGTCTACGACACCCAGGCAAACTTCGTACTCGTTGACGTAGCTCCCCACAAAGCACGCGATGTTACCACAGAATTGCTCAAAAAAGGAATAATTGTTCGCGACTGCACTTCCTTTGCCAATGCAGGGGATTCACTCATACGCATTACCATCGGCACAGAAGAGCAGAACAAAAAGGTTGTGGAAGGTTTCTCTTCCATCTGACCATGTTGGAGCTTAAAGCATTTTATCCCAAACATTCAACTGACTGCCTGGAAAAGGCGGTCAGTCTATTTTATCTATTTTCATTAACGGATAGTCCAGCTCCTTATTGAACTCCATTGAGACATGAGCCTTTGCAGAGCCGTACTTTGTATGTATCCGGACATTGAGCATGCGGCCTTCCAGCTCACAGTAGCCGAACTCATCGTTGAGCTTTGAACGTACCATGTCCCTGTCAATGGAAACAATGATATTCTCTACGCATGGCTGTACTGAAATGCTCTGCGCAATAGCTTCCTCAAGACTATCCACGCTTCTCAGGCTCACAGGAGAACCGGTGAACTGGTGATACAAAGCTCCGAGTTTGATCCCGGCTTCAAAAAGTACGTTGTCCCTGTCAGTTATTGTGTTTTCAGCCATTTGCTACCTACCTTGATAATCAATGGGTCGAAATTGACCTGAAAATATAAAGCCAATACGGTTAACTGAAATTTGAAAAGAAAATAAAGAAGGAAGAAAACGTAGAGTAAAGTAAGAGAAAATAAGTATTCAGGCCTTCTTCACAGTAACCCAGAATACACTTCCCTGCCCTTCAGGGTTGTCCTCAACCCCAACTTCCCCTCCATGAAGATCAATTATCCTTTTGACGATAGCAAGACCCAGACCTGTACCTTTCACAGAAGCCTTTGTAACACGTTTGAATCTCTCGAAGACGAAAGGCTTATCCTGATCAGAAACCCCCTCTCCAAAATCTGTTACTTTGACCTTCCAATCATCACCATTATCGAGTATGTCAACAATGACCCTGCTTCCCTCAGGACTGTATTTTATTGCATTCGAAAGCAGATTCACAAAGACATCTTCCAGGAACGGACTGGTCTTTGCATTATACTTGCCGGCTGCATTGTTCTCAAGAACGATATGCTTTGCCCTGAATTGTTTACCAAGGGACTGTATTGCAAGCCTTACGACAGCACCAACATCCATTTCCTTAAACTCCAGTACACTGATCGCTTCGAGTCTTGAGAGTTTGGAAGCCGATTCGATCATATCGATGAGTTTACCATTGTTTCTTTTGATAGCGCGGAGCTTTTCAGTGGTGTCCGGGTCGAATTCTCTTTTAAGCAATATTTCTACAAACCCTTTCACCAGACCTGCAGGGTTCATGAGATCATGACGAATGATGTCTGTGAACAGATCCTTAAGTTCATTTGAGTGCTCCAGTTCCCGTGCATACTCCAAAAGATCGGACTCTGCTTTTTTTCTCAGTGTGATATCACGGTAACTACAAACATGGCCTTTTAGAACACCGTCTGTAATAACAGGGAAAAGATAGTACTCAAATACCCTCCCATCCCTGAAATACAGTATGTCGGAATCTGTGAGAACAGAGTTTGTGAAGTTTCTTACCTTTAAGAGAACATCCTCTGAGTTCTCTAATTGAGGAACACCATATTTGGTGAATGCCTCCAAATAGTTCTTTCCGATATCAGCTTCATCAGGGATATTCCATATCTCCCTGAATTTTCTGTTCGCCACCCTGATAGTTCCATAGTTATCAAAAAAGGCTATGCCGTCATCTGTAGCTTCAAGAACATTCCTTAAAAGAGCCTCACGACCCTTTATGATCTTCTTTGCATCGGCATCGCCGGATTTTATCCCATTTTGTTTTTCCTTAGAGGATAATTTCATTAAGTCTGATCCAGAAGTATCATTTAGATCAGGTGCATCATTTACGATGATAGGAAAACCTCCCTGAACCCCAATTAGAACAATTGTACCCCACAATCATTCAGGTTATATTATATAATGACGGGATATATAAGCATACCGAACCACTGGCAAATTTAAACCAAAATCAAATTCAAGAAGCTCATCTGCTTCTCAGCCCAACCTCATCATCGATCTCCTCTGCGATCTTTTCCAGTTCATCAAATATTCTTTCGGAATCTTTTCTCATCTCACAGACAGCAGCCCTCAGACTGCCACCCCGTAGATACAGCATCTTTTTCCTGCGGTATACAAGACCAGACCCGATAAGATTGCGAAGATGGTGATTTACTCGTGATAAACTGATATCAAGAGAGTTTGCAAGCATCTCAGAGGTAACTCCTTCATGACGGGAGAAGTTTGAGAGCATATCCATGACAATCTTTTTGGAGATATCCTCCACATCCCTGCCTGAGGAAAGACCGAAACTGTCACAGAACCAGTGGATATCCTTTTCGAGATCTTTTTCTACGGGTTTTTCAATGTTTATAAGGATAAGCTGGCGAGTCATCAAAGATACATTGAACTTAAAGAATATAAACATTACTTTTTTGTCGATTTCATTTGGATAAAAATTATACAAAATCATTAAAATAGATATTAAATTTATACGAGTGCAAAACTTATAAATAGCAAAAATGATAAGTTAAAGTGTCCAATGAAACAGTTCACAAAAATACCCGATTGTGACCTGAAAATGCAATAATATCATCCGGATAGCAAGGGGAGTACGCTTAAAGGATTCAATTGGGCCACTGTTGAATAAATAATTCATATTAATGACAGAGAGTAGAACAAACGATTGCATGAACATAAGATAAGGAGGTTCAAATGGATCTAAACCGTTTTACACAGAAAGCACAGGAAGCCATCCAGAAATCATTCACAATCTCTGCACGATACTACAATCAACAGACAGATTGTGAACACCTTTTCCTGGCATTGATGGAACAGGATGCTGGTCTTGTCCCTACACTTCTTACCAACATGGGAGCTGACACACAGGAGACCATCAGGAAACTCGAGCAGCACTTATCAGGACTGCCACAGGTATCAGGGCCGGGAAGCGAACAGGCATACGTGAGCCAGTCTTACAACAGGGTCCTGGACACTGCTGATAAGGAAGCCCGCTCAATGAAAGACGAGTACGTCAGTGTTGAACACCTCCTCATAGCACTATTAAAAGAGAAAGGAAGCCCCGCCCAGCGCATACTCCAGGAAGCAGGAGTCACAACTGAAGCAGTATTACAGTCAATCAAAGAACTAAGGGGGAACCGCCGCATCACAACCGAAAATCCCGAAGATACAATGGAACCGCTCAAGAAATACGGAATTGACTTTACTGAACTTGCCGCACAGGGTAAACTTGACCCCGTCATCGGAAGGGATCAGGAGATAAGACATACTATAGAGATACTTTCCAGACGCAGGAAGAACAATCCTGTCCTGATCGGAGAGGCCGGTGTCGGTAAGACTGCAATTGTAGAGGGTCTTGCACTGCGTATTGCAAAAAAGGATGTTCCCGATGATATGAAAGACAAAAAGATCATCGCACTGGACATGGGATCCTTGATAGCAGGAGCAAAGTTCAGAGGAGAGTTTGAGGAACGCCTCAAAGCAGTATTAAAGGAAGTTGTGGAATCCGAAGGGCAGATCATTCTCTTCATCGATGAACTGCACACTATTGTAGGTGCAGGCGCCACCGAAGGTGCCATGGATGCAGGAAACCTGTTAAAACCCATGCTTGCAAGAGGTGAACTTCATTGTATCGGTGCTACAACCCTTGATGAGTACCGCAAGTACATAGAGAAGGATGCAGCACTGGAGAGACGTTTTCTGCCGGTGCTTGTAGACCAGCCGGATGTTGAGAACACGATCTCCATTCTGAGAGGACTCAAAGAGAAGTATGAGGTCCACCACGGAGTAAGGCTTAAGGATACTGCCCTTGTGGCTGCAGCAGTTCTAAGTAACCGCTATATATCGGACAGGTTCCTTCCAGACAAGGCCATCGATCTTGTTGACGAGGCAGCTGCCAAGGTAAGGACATCCATTGACAGCAAGCCACCTGAACTTGACGAGGCTGACAGGAAGATCCTCCAGCTTGAGATCGAGCGCGAAGCACTCAAAAAAGAGAAGGATGCTGCATCCAGGGAAAGGCTTGATGACCTCGAGAAAGAGCTTGCAGACATCCGTGCTGAATCCGATGCAATGCGTGCAAAATGGCAGGCAGAGAAGGACATTATAGCAAACCTGGGATCCCTGAAACAACAGATCGAAGAGGTCAAGGTTCAGCTTGAGCTGGCAGAGAACAGCGGGGACTTCGAGCAGGCATCCAAGCTGAAATACGGAACTCTTGCACCCCTTGAACACCAGTATAAGGAAGAGGAACAAAAGCTCCAGGAACAACAGGAAGAGATGCTCCTCAAGGAAGAGGTCGGTGAAGAGGATATTGCTCAGGTGGTCAGCCAGTGGACCAACATCCCGGTCACAAAGCTAATTGAAGGTGAACGAGAGAAGCTCACACACCTGGAAGACAAGCTCCATGAGAGACTTATCGGACAGAATGAAACGGTAAAGGCAGTTTCTGAGGCCGTCATTCGTGCATATGCAGGCATCAAGGACCCGAAAAGGCCGATAGGAAGCTTCATTTTCCTCGGACCTACCGGTGTGGGTAAGACAGAACTTGCCAAAGCCCTTGCTGCAGAGTTGTTCGATGATGAGAACAACATGATCCGCATTGACATGTCCGAGTACATGGAAAAGCACACCGTTTCAAGGCTGATAGGTGCCCCACCAGGATACATCGGCCACGAGGAAGGTGGACAGCTCACCGAAGCAGTACGCAGGAGACCCTATTCCGTAGTCCTGTTCGACGAGATCGAAAAGGCCCACCACGATGTGTTCAATGTCATGCTCCAGATACTCGATGACGGACGTCTGACAGATTCACACGGAAGGACGGTGGACTTCAAGAACACGCTGATCATCATGACATCGAACATCTGTGTGGACTACGCCATCTCAAAACTTGAGAAGGGCGAAGACTACGCAAAGATGCAGGAGATGGCACAAAACGAGCTGACCAAACACTTCAGGCCAGAGTTCATCAACCGTATCGATGAGCTGGCGATCTTCAGACCTCTGACAAAAGAGCAGCTTGTCAGTATCGTGGACATAAAGGTAGCTGACCTTGTCCACAGGCTCAGAGACAAGAGGATTACCCTTGAGATAACCGATGCTGCAAAGCACTACCTGGGAGATGCGGGTTACAGCGAAAACTTTGGTGCCCGGCCGCTGAAACGTGTGATCCAGAACGAGGTAGAGACTGCTGTTGCAAAGCTCATCATCGAAGGAAAGGCCATAGAGGGCTGCACGGTTATAGTGGATGCCGACGGAAGGGGAATAAAAGTGGAAGTAGCAGAACAGCCTGAAGAACAGAACCTTTAAGGGGAAAGTAATTTCCCCTTTATTCCTTTTTTACAACCTTTTGCGGATTCAACTGCTTTGAACCCCCATCAATCCTCGTAATATTTCCTCGGGACCTTCATTATAGGAGATTCAATATACAGCAGGAGAAGAAGGAACATTACTGTGGAAAATACTGTCAGGTATGCAGGCAGGACAAAATATGACATAATGGGCAAAGCAAAAACTACGGCCACAAATCCCATTGCTTTTGAACCCCTCAGCTTCGGGTAGGGATATTCACTGACCATCAGGAAAGAAAGCAATATCATAATTAAGATCACACCGATAAAATAAACGTAACGATCTGCTATTAGAAGGTAGGATGACATGACCACAGCAGCTGCTGTTATTGGCAGGCCCTCAAAATCAGGTATACTTTTCTTCTTAGTGTTGAACCTTGCAAGGCGAAGAATGCCGCAAAAAAGATAGAAACAAGATACAATCCCCATCAGATACGGATGGGAATAGCCATAGATGAAGTATAAAGCACATGCAGGTGCAACTCCAAAAGATATAGCGTCTGCAAGGGAGTCAAGATATTCCCCAACATCGCTGCTACCGAGCTTTCGTGCCAGGAAACCATCCATGCCGTCGGCAATGGCTGCAAAAAGTATCAATATGAAAGCAAGGTCATCATAACCGGAGCATGCACTGAAGATCGCCATCATGCCGAAAAGGGCGTTCCCAAGTGTCATGATATCAGGGACACGGAGAAGCTTGAACATCATTTCTTTTTTCCCCTGAACCCTTTATCTTTTGCAATTATAGACTCTCCTGCATACACACGATCACCTGCTTTGCATAACAGTTCGAAATTGGAAGGGATAGTCACATCGACCCTGGAACCAAAGCGTATCATCCCGATCTTCTGTCCGCTGACGACCTCGTCACCCTCCTCCATATAGGATACGATCCTGCGTACAAGCACACCTGCTATCTGGGTCACTTCCACATCACCGTGAATGCTTTCGATCACCGTTACTGTCCGTTCGTTCCTTTCTGAATCCTTATTGAAGGCCGGGATATGACCACCTTTTTTGTGCTCTATGCTGCGGACCGTACCGGAGATCGGTGAACGGTTGACATGAACATTATGTATGTTCATGAAAACACAGACCTTTCCATTGCTAACGTCTATAACCTTACCGTCTGCAGCAGAGAAGAGACAATGATCACATATCTTTGTTCTCCTTTCAGGATCCCTGAAGAACCATATTATGAAGACAAAGAGACCAAAAGCAGCATATGACAGGTAACTGAGCCATAAAAGACCACTAATGAAAGATGCCATTGTGACCGCCAGAGCAAAAAAACCCATAAAAGCGATCCATGAGGTCGAATCTTTAGCCAACATTTCCGAGGTCCTTAGCTTTTCCGTACAATATCCCTGACACGCCTGGCCATCATCTGCCACAGACCATCGATCATTTCGAGAAGCTCAGGCAACATTCGCATCACAGCATAAGCTATCACAAAAAGTGCGATGGCTGATCCGATCTTGGCGATCACATGGTGTGCGATCTCAAAACTTTCAGGTCCGAACCACTGCTCACCATAAGCCACTATAACAAAGGCATCCCTGACAATATTAAGTGCATATATTACAGGTACAGAGATCATAAATGCTGATATGAGCCTTTTAAAAGGTGCATTGATCGACACTATGAGTCCTGTGAAAAGGGCAATGCTCTCAATGGCAGTACAGGCAAGAATGATCTGGACAGTATAGCCATTGTAAGTTATTTTATTCCATGTTGATTCCACGCTGTAACCAAGGAATCCAAGCAGCCAGGCCGTAGCATTGGTCACATTGGAGATTATCCACTGGTTCAGGACAGGAATGTTCGCAAAAGGGAAATAGAACAATGAGCCTATTGCCGTTGCACTTGTTACCATCAGAACAACATCAATATCTCCACTCCTTCCTGATATCGAAGGCTCCCTGTACTCACGTACCATATTATGAGCCATGAAAAGACAGAATCCGGCAATTGCCAGGGTCAGCGCTACATTGAAGTAATCACTGATCTCAATATAGTGAACTGGCTGGTATGCCCAATGAACGGAAAAGAAGATCCAACCAACACCGCCTATAAGGTACTTTGAACCTCTTTTTGCAGGCATTATTGAGGAGAGGACCATCATTGCGACTGCGATCCATAGCACATTCTCTATCATCGTGAAGCACCTTTATTACAGGTATGATATATAGTATCATTGCTAAAAGTATTAAGGTTTTGTTCCAATATGACAGTTCCAATCACACCCCTGCTAACAGTTGATGCCGTAATCATATTAAACAGGAAGATTGTACTCATTAAAAGGAAGAATCCCCCCTTTAAAAACAACTTGGCGCTACCTGGTGGTTTTGTGGAGTTGGGAGAGACGACTGAAGCCGCGGTCATTCGTGAAGCAAAGGAAGAGACCGGGCTATCTATCGATATTATTAAATTGGTTGGAGTATATTCTGAGCCCTCGCGCGACCCTAGAGGGCATACTGTGTCCGTTTGTTATCTTGCGATCGGCCACGGAGAGCCAAGAGCCGCAACGGACGCAGCCGAAATAGCATTATTAGATATAAAGGAGCTAAAGGACATAGCTTTCGACCACCAAAAAATGATTGAAGACGCAGGAGACGATATTAATGGAATTCTGTCCAAAATGTAAGAGTATGATGTTCCCCATCGAAGGCTCATTAAAATGCAAAAAATGCGGGTATGTAAAAGAGAAGGATGAAGCACCTGAACTTGTATCAAAATCAAGCAGAGAAGAAAGAGAAGTAACAGTACTCGAAGGCAATATTGACGAAGGACTCCCCACAACAAGAGTGAAATGCCCTGAATGTGATAATAGCACAGCATACTGGTGGCTCAGGCAGCTCAGGTCTGCTGATGAATCAGAAACAAGATTTTTTAAATGTACCAAATGCAGCTACACGTGGCGTGAATACGACTAAATCCTTGTCAGAACAAAACAGTGAAAACATATATACTGTAACTGATATAAAGAAGTTGAAATCGAAACTATTTGGCGGAGAAACAACATGTTCAAGGCGACAATTGATGCATATCTTCTAAAAGATTCAATCGAAACACTAGCCGTACTCGTGGATGAAGCAAGGTTCAGAATATCACCTGAAGGAATCGCCGTCCGGGCAGTCGATCCTGCGAACGTTGCAATGGTCAGTTTTGACCTGGCAACCGAGGCATTCGATGACTTCAGCGCAGATGACTGTGAACTGGGACTGGATCTCTCAAGGGTAACTGACATACTTGGAGTTGCAGACAGGGACGACAAAGTTCATATGGAACTCAATGAAGATACAAAGAAACTGATGATCCAGATAGGTGGTTTCTCATACACCCTTTCCTTACTTGATCCCTCAACAATACGTGCAGAACCAAGGATACCACAACTCGAACTTCCATCCGAAATAACCCTTAACGGCAAAGATCTCCAGAAAGCTGTCAAGGCTGCAGAGAAGATAAGCGATCACATGTTACTGGGCGTTGAGGGAGAGAACTTCTTCATGGAAGCAGAAGGTGACACCGACCGTGTGAAGCTCACAATGTCAAGGGACCAGCTGATCGACATAAAGCCAAATGATACCCGGTCACTGTTCTCACTGGACTATCTGTCAGATATCATCAAACCCGCCTCAAAATCCAACGAAGTTACACTTCACCTTGGAAAGGATTTTCCGATAAAGATAAACTTCTCCATTGCCAACGGAGCCGGAACTATCGGATATCTCCTTGCACCAAGGATCGAGTCTGACTAAAATGGAAAGCAGAGATCTGGCCTTATACCCTTTCGTATCCGAGGCATCCGAATATGTCGGCAGCCTCGGTTTTTCACCCGAGAGACTATTATCTTCCCGTGCACTTGACGCTGCCCGTATGCGGGGAAAGGAACGTATCACACAATCACTGGATGGAGAGATCGAAAAGCCCTCGCCTTCAGCTTCGGAAGAGGGAAAGATACTCACCGAGCTTTTGTCCTACCCTTTTGCCAGGATACTTGTATCCTGCATAGACGATCAGTTCCTGATAAGGAAATATGCGCTTGCAGAAGCAAAGGCCGCATACAGGCTTCTTAAGACACAAAAACCGGGATTCCTGCAGGAGATCGGCCTTGATTTCCGCATCAACGCCGACATCTCCGAAAATGAGGAAAGCCACGATATCCTTTTCGACCTTCATTTTACCGATTATATCAGACTTGCAAGTCCCTTAAAGGACCTTAACTGGAAACTGGTAAACAGAAAAATGAAATCCGGGCATGTCAGGATCACAAAGGAAGAGTTTGCCCGCCTGCTTCAGGAAGCCATAAGACTACGTATACAGGATGCACTTCCACTGGCAGTTCCTGAAGAGATATGCGAGGCATGCAGCCCCCAACTTACAGAGATCACTGAGATCCTTGAGGAAAAGAAATCTGATTTTGGTATAGGAGAGTTCCAGAAGGTTGAAAGTGAATTGTTCCCTCCATGTGTCACAGAAGCTATCGCAAAGGTCAGGGCAGGAGTGAACCTCCCGCATTCAATGAGATTTGCAATGACATCGTTTCTTCTGAACATAGGGATGTCCGTGGATGAGGTCGTTGCCATGTTCAATGTATCCCCTGATTTTGACGAAGAGAAAACAAGATACCAGATCGAGCATATTTCAGGTTCCTCAGGCACCAACTACAAACCACCATCCTGCAACACCATGCGCACATATGGAAACTGTTACAACCCGGATGAGATCTGCAAAAGTGTAAAACATCCGTTGGGCTATTATAGCAAAAGGATGTGGATCATGAACAAAATGGAAAAAGAGAATCAAAAAAAGGCCTGAAGACCTTGTTTTTATAATATATATTCAATGGCATGAAGCGTCCTTTTGACAATTCGGCAGTTAAATTGTTATTTTCTGCTATACCTGCGGCACTGTTCCACAAAACTGTCCACCGGGAAAGAGGCAGGGTGCGCGTGCATGTAACTTGCAAGGGAATTGTGCTCCGTGATACCGTCCTTGCCATTCATGATACCTTTTCCACGCTCCATTTCATAGACCAGCCTGGAATCACTGTCACACTCTGTGAGAGAGTAGTGGAACTCATGTCCCCTGACAGGTCCTTTGATGAACTTACCTTTTGCAATACCATGAGTATACCCAAGTGCCTGAAGTCTCTTTGTTAGGACGGTCTCTGCAGGGAACAGGTCTGCCATCTTGTAAACAACATCCTCGATCTCATAGGAACTGCAAAGATATTGTAATCCTCCGCACTCACCATAGATCGGCATGCCGTCTGCTGAGAATTCTTTGAGTTTTTTGGTTGTACGGGACTTCTCAAGTTCAGCAATGTTCAGTTCAGGATAACCTCCGCCGAAATACATACCATCGACTTCAGGAATGTCACCGTCAAGAGGACTGAAAAACTCGATCTTTGCACCGCACTTCCTGAACATGTCGAACATCTCTTCATAATAGAAACAGAATGCACTATCATGGGCCACACCGATGGTAACCTCTGACATATCCCCGTCACACCTGCCATCCTCCACCTCAGGTTTCTCTGGCTCGGAAGCCAGGGAGAGGATCGCATCGATGTCAACGTTCTCCTCAATAAACTCTGCAAGCTTGTCGACATCATAGTCATTCTCACCTGCCATGTGCAGACCAAGGTGTCGTGAGGGGACCTTAACATCCTTGTTCCTCGGAACTGCGCCCACAACAGGAATGTCAGGAAGCACGTCCTTTATCATCTGAGCGTGACGCGGACTGCCCACTCTGTTCAGTATAACACCGGCAATGTTAACGTCCCTGTCAAACTCGGTGAAACCCTTGACTATAGCACCGGTGCTTCTGGACATACCATGAACATTTACGACCAGTATAACAGGAATATCAAGGGACTTGGCAACATGGGCTGAGCTGGCGATCTCCGTGGAGTTCATACCATCGTATAGACCCATTACGCCTTCAATAATGGAAATATCAGCATCCTTATAGCTGTTCTCAACAGTTCTGCGGACCCCGTCAACACCCATCATGAATGTGTCAAGGTTCCTTGAGGACCTGCCGCATATGGCAGTGTGATGTGTAGGATCAATATAATCAGGACCAACCTTGTAAGGCTGTACTTTCATATTCCGTTTCGTAAGAGCGGCCATAACACCCATTGCTACAGTGGTTTTACCTACGCCGCTATGTGTTCCTGCAATTAGGACCGATCGTTTCATGACTCTAATTGAGTTGGTTTTATATATATCCATTACTATTCCTGTTCATAACTAAAGTCATTCTAGTGTATACGATCATGAAATCCTCAAACAATCTTCTTACAGACAGGTTCGGTCGAACGGTCACGAGTCTCCGGATCTCACTTACCAACCGTTGCAATCTTGACTGCATCTATTGCCACAGTGAAGGTGACGAAGGAAGCAGAAATGAGATGACAGTTGAAATGATCGCACAGGTAGTGGATACGGCGTCAAAGTTCGGTGTCGACAGGGTCAAGTTCTCAGGCGGAGAACCTCTTGTAAGAAAAGATTTTGAGAACATACTCAGGGCATTGCCGGAACTTAAGGATGTTTCTGTGACCACTAATGGTGTACTGCTAAAAGACCGCGCTTACACTCTGAAAGAAGCAGGACTGGACCGTGTGAATATCAGTCTTGACACACTTGACCCTGAAAAATACGCCTATATTACACACGGAAGACCGGAAGACCTTAATGAGGTCCTCGAGGGAATAAAAGCAGCCATCCATGCAGACCTTACTCCTGTAAAGATCAACATGGTCCTTCTCAAAGGCATCAATGAGAATGAGATCGAGAATATGCTTGAGTTCGTTCGGAAGCACAGTGGTGACCTGATATTACAGATAATACAGGTCATGGACTTCAGAGATGGTGCACAATATGATCTTGATGCCAAAAAGATAGAGGAAGATCTTGAAAGGCGTGCAGATGATGTAAGGATGCGGAAGATGCATCACCGTAAAAGTTATATCATCGATGGAGCAGAAGTTGAGTTCGTAAGACCAATTGACAACGCTGAGTTCTGTGCCAACTGCAATCGGCTAAGGATAACAGCAGACGGTAAGCTAAAGCCCTGTCTTCTGGTCAATGATAACCTTATAGATATCACAAATGCTGAACCTGAAGAACTTCCGGCACTTCTGAGAGCATCCATAGAACGCAGGATACCATTCTACACGGACTCTGAAGAAAACAGGATCATTGATAAAAAAACAATAATCGGAGATAAAGAAAATGGAAGTTGAACTTACAGTTGATGGAAAAGATATTGAGATCAACCATTTTGTGCAGAATATCCTGGGAGCAATGGCAAGCTCTTCAGTGGAAACCCTTCATGGCGTTGATAATGACTGGAAGGACGTAACAATCAAACTTAAAAAGTGAAACTGCATATCTTTCCACATCTGATCACTATCAAACTATTTTGCAGCCAGTTGGTGTTTTCTATCTGGTCGAAAAATATCAGACCAGATTTTCTATATCTGAAAAATCTATAGGAGATGTTGCGTCCAGAGAGACGGGGGTCACAGAGATGTGGCCATTCTCAATGGCGTTGACATCAGTACCCTCTTCTGCTTCGTGGATAAGGTTCCCTGTGATCCAGTAATATGAAGTACCCCTGGGATCATGCCTTTCTTCAACATCTGTCCTGAAGAACTTGCGTGCAAGCCTTGTTATCTCCACTTCACAGTCGTCTTCCGCAAAATGGGGGATGTTAATGTTCAAAAGGTCCACATTCTCAGGAAGACCATCCTTCAGTACTTTTTTTGCCACACGGTTTACAAACTTTACACCAACATCAAAATCATGCTGGAAATCCCTGAGGTCATCGAACTTCAGACCTTCCTCAGCCACCTGAATGGAAGCAGCAATAGCAGGAACACCATGACTTGCACCCTCGAGTGCAGCTCCTACGGTCCCTGATGTAGTGATGGTATCAGTGCTGATGTTCTCACCAATGTTGAAACCGGAAACAATGAGGTCAGGCAGTCCCCCCATTATGGCAAATATACCCAGAATCACAGAATCAGTAGGTGTACCGCCCACAGCATGCACATCTATACCATCTATGGATGTACGGGTTATACGAAGTGGATCAAATAAAGAAATCGATCGCCCCACACCGCTTTGTTGCATAGCCGGTGCTGAGACAGTGACATCGCCAAGGTCGGACACACTCCTGTAGGCCGCCCTTATACCGGCAGCATAGACGCCGTCATCGTTTGTGAGCAGTATTTGCTTTGACATCGGTGTTCTCATTGTCCTTTATCGTATTATAGTTAATGGAACAAAAAAGATAAAAAGAGCATTGGAGTGTGGACCTAAGGAAAGATGAACATTGAACAATATCAACAGCCAGGTATTCTGTAAATATCGGATAAATGGCAGATATTAATTAATGGGAGCCTTCAATTGATGAATTAGCGTCTTAAATGCTCAGAAACCACTTCTGTCCTTTCCCTGTTGTAGCTGAGATTAAAGTTTTTAACTGGATTGTCTGAGAACTGGCCACCATTGACCTCGAGCTGCATTTCAGGAATATTGCCCTCGGCTTCAGGATCATCAAGTATCGGATCACAGAGATAGATCTGGAGGTCACCGGCCGCATCCATGAAAACAGACGGTCTTACACCTGTATTATCATACTCCTCAATTGCACCCCTGAAAACAAGGGACATGTATTTTACTTCCTGCATTGTGATCATCCTTTCCTTAGTTTAATTTACAGTTACTATGGACATCCATATAGACAGCGTGTCCATGTTTTTCGCAGAAAGGAAGCAATTATGTACACACCGAGAATTAAGAAACAAAGAGTGACAGAAAAACAGGACCATGGAAAGCCAACGGTACATAACAGGTGAAATTGAATAATGAGAAGCTGTATTCACGGTCAAAATGAGAAATGTATTTAAACTATTGAAGGATACGTGGTAGAACACATTGTACTTACTACACATATTAGATACAGCATGATTACAAAATAACACTTACAGTTGGAATCATTATGCTTGAAGATGAATATCAAATCGATTTTTTCTCTGATAACGGATTTATCAGAAAACAGTGTCCCAAATGTGGAAAATATTTTTGGACAAGGGACCTGGACAGGGAGACATGCGGAGATGCACCATGCGATCCCTATTCATTCATAGGCAGCCCCGTTTTCAAGAAAAAAATGGAACTTGCAGATATGCGCGAATCATACCTCAGGTTCTTCGAGGAACAGGGTCACACCCGTGTTGACAGGTATCCGGTCATCGCCAGATGGAGAGATGACATTTACCTTACCATTGCATCCATTGCCGACTTCCAGCCATTCGTAACATCCGGACAGGTACCACCACCGGCAAACCCACTTACTATTTCCCAGCCATGCATCAGACTTTCTGACCTTGATGCTGTAGGAAGAAGCGGGAGGCACCTCACGACCTTTGAGATGATGGCACACCATGCCTTCAACAAAAAGGACAAGGAGATCTACTGGAAGGAGCACACCCTTGAACTTTGTGACGGGCTTCTCAACTCCCTCGGTGCAGACCCCATGGCAGTAACATACAAAGAAGAACCATGGGCAGGCGGAGGAAATGCAGGACCATGCGTGGAAACATTGATCGGTGGACTTGAAGTCGCAACACTTGTGTTTATGGACCTGCAGCAGGACAAGAAAGGTGACATCAATATCAAAGGCGACATGTATTCCAAGATGGATAATTACATCGTGGATACAGGATATGGACTTGAGAGGCTGGTCTGGGCATCAAAGGGATCACCTACAATATATGATGCGATCTTCCCGGATATTGTGAACGAACTTATGGGACTTGCAGGTATCGAGCACGAGCTTGAGAACGAAGAGTACAACAATATACTTTCACAGAACGCACGCCTGGCGGGGCTCATGGATGTAAGCGAGAAAGCCAACCTCTTCGAGCTTAGAAAGCAGGTAGCATCCAGCATCGGCACCACTGTCGAGAAATTAAGTTCTATAATGGAGCCTGTGGAAAGCGTCTACGCCATCACAGACCACACAAGATGCCTAACGTTCATGCTAGGTGACGGTGGCATACCATCAAACGTCAAAGCAGGATACCTTGCAAGGCTTGTTATACGCAGGACCCTCAGGATGATGAAGGACCTTGGAATCATGATACCAATTTCCGAGATCGTAAAGATGCACATTGACAACCTTCCCGAATATCCAGAGTTCCAGGAGAACTTCGATGTCATAGAGGACATCCTTTCCCATGAGGAACGCAAGTTCGCAGAGACCCTTGATCGTGGAAGAAGAATGATGGAAAAGTCTGCAAGGCACTATAAGAAGAACGGAGAGAAGATCCCGCTGGAAACCATCATCGACATGTACGACAGCCATGGAATCCCACCGGAGATTTCAAAGTCAGTTGCTTCAGAAGCAGGTGTTGAAGTTGACCTTCCGGACAACTTCTATTCACTGGTAGCAGACAAGCACAGCAAATCCGAGGAAAAAGAAGAGAAGGTCGTTCCTTTTGCCGACAGGATCGCAAAGCTGCCAAAAACAAAACGCCTTTTCTATGATGAACCTAACAGGATGGAGTTTGAGGGTGTCGTGCTTGACATATTCGAGAACAATATCGTCCTTGACAACACACTGTTCTACCCGGAGGGGGGAGGGCAGCCTGCAGACCAAGGTACGCTGACCGTCGAAGACGTTGTTATTAATGTAGTGGACACCCAGATCTACAACGGTGTAGTGGTCCATACGATAGAAGATATCGAGGATGAACTGCACATCAGAAAAGGTGACATGGTGGAGGGCAGGGTTGATGAAGAACGCCGTATGGCACATGCAAGGCACCATACTGCAACCCACATAATCAACGATGCTGCAAGAGAGGTCCTTGGAAGCCACATCTGGCAGGCAGGTGCCCAGAAGTTCAAGGACAGGGCACGTCTTGACATTTCACACTATAAACGTATCACGCAGGAAGAACTGGACCAGATCGAATTTGTTGCAAACCGCACGGTCATGGAAAACAAGCGCGTTCTAAGTGACTGGATGGACAGGACAAAGGCAGAGCAAAAATACGGATTCCGTCTATACCAGGGCGGAGTTCCACCAGGAAAAAAGATCCGCGTCATGAAGGTGGGTAACGACATCGAGGCATGTGCAGGTACACACTGTACCAACACCGGCCTTGTCGGGCCCATCAAGATCCTGAAGACCGAACGTATCCAGGACGGAGTGGAACGTCTGGAATATGCAGCAGGAGAGGCAGCTGTCAAAGCAATACAGGACCTTGAGTCACTTGTCCGCGATTCTTCCGAGACGCTTCGTGTGTCCTCAGAACAGCTTCCGGCCACCATCGAGAGATTCTTCGACGAATGGAAGGAGTTCAAGAAAGAGAACACCAGGCTCAAGGAAGAACTCGCACATGCAAGGGTAAGCCAGCTTATAGCAGACGCTGAGACCATCAAAGGCATCAGAGTTATCGCAAAATCGATCAGCCATGCTGACAGTGATGAACTCACAAAGACAGCAGGGGAACTTACACAGGAGAAGGATATCGCAACTGTTCTGATAAGCGATATGAGCGGCGTGAAGATCGTTGCAGCTGCCGGAGAAGATGCTGTGAAGAACGGCATCAATGTGGGATCAATAGTCAAAGAGATGTCCGCAATTGTCGGCGGTGGTGGCGGAGGACGTCCAAACATGGCCCGCGGAGGCGGAACAGACACATCAAAGATGAACAAAGCTCTCAACAGGAGTATTGAGCTTCTCAAAGAACAACTTCAATAAACTTTTTTACAATAGGAGAAGGCTTTGCTGATCTATGTAGCCTTCTCAAATTATTTCTTATTGTAGTATCTGATCCCCGGATCATTTCTTTTATTCCATGTTTGTTCAAATCTACTACTTCAACAACAAGAACATCTTCTTGCTTATTAATGCCAAACCAATTAACTCATGAAGGAATGCTACCAGAACTGAAATCTTGTACAAATACACATCAGAAAAAGAAAGCTGATTTGAAAAGATTAATATTAGAAAAAAAACAATAGTAAGTACCGAAACTTTGAGGATAAGATGTCTGCAGAAGAAACTGATGAGATCATGGGCAAACTTTGTAAGGAACTGACGACAAAGAATGCATTATTGTTAGCACCGATCAATGTGTTTAGCGAGAGGATGATCTATTTTTACACTTATTCTGCAATGAAATGTGATCCTTCTCGCAATATTGTATGGCTTTGCCTGAAGACCTCAAGAAAGCACGTTCTTGAAAAATTTGAGGAATATGGCCTGAAAATCGATGACATTATGGAAAGAATGTGGTTCATTGACACGGAAGGACCTGGAAAGAACGATACGAACACTCTGTACTGTAGTTCTGTGACAGACTACATCAGGATTGGTTCACATGCTTCTAAGGTATTCGGCCAGAACCCCGGATCTATCCTTGTTCTTGATGACCTCACAGTACTTTCCAAGGACAACCTGCAGACAGTTGAGAATTTTATTAAATTCCTTGAAAGGACAGTTCGCGACAATCAGGGCAGCATAATATCCATGCTTGGAAAAGGTGCGCTCCCAAGCGACACCGAAGGCCTGATGCGCTCCTTCTTTGACGTCATCGTTGATATCACAGAACAGGGAAAGATACATACCGATATCGGAATGAACAGCCTTGACCTGCAGTATACCATCGTTGACGGAAAGATCGACCTGAGCTACGGTCAGCAGAAGATGAAAAAGGACAGACTGAAGATCCTTGTCGTGGACGATGAGCCGGATATTCCTGAACTGATAAGGCTCTCCCTTGCCACAGAACCCTATGATTTCATAGTAGCATACAGTGGTGAAGAAGCCGTAAAGAAAGCATCAGAAGAACTTCCAGATCTTATACTGCTGGATATCATGATGCCGGACATGGACGGATACGAGGTCGTGGAGAAGCTCAAACAGAAGAGCGATACGACAGATATTGCAGTCATAATGGTCTCTGCAAAGACAGAGGTCGAGGACAAGCTCAAGGGAATGAAACTTGGAATTGATGATTATATCTCAAAGCCATTTGATAAGAGGGAGATCAATGCCCGTATCAAGATGGTAATGAAGAGATTTGGCTGGGAACCAAAGGATACAACCTCCAGCTAAAGCCTTCTTTTTTTAACTTTTTTTATTCCGGACTAAAATACAGGTACATATCTTAGTTCCAACCAGATATGTTTAAATAATCTTAAGCCTCTCAATCTAACAAAATACACGATAACTATTTAATTATCATTGGAGTGTTTTAATGGCGATTCCTAAAGAATACGACCCTCATGAAATAGAAGAAAAATGGCAAGATACCTGGGACATGTCAATGTATCATTTTGACTGGAAGGACAATGCACGTCCACAGTACATAATAGATACACCACCACCATACCCCACAGGAAATTTCCACATCGGAAATTCACTCAACTGGTGTTACATTGATTTTGTTGCAAGATATAAAAGAATGCAGGGATTTAATGTGATGTTCCCCCAGGGATGGGACTGTCACGGCCTACCTACCGAAGTAAAAGTGGAAGAAACACACGGGATCACAAAGAACCAGGTACCTCGTGCAGAGTTCAGGAAAATGTGCGAGGATCTGACAACCGGCAATATCGAGAAAATGCGTGCCACAATGCTTCGCCTCGGATTCTCCACGGACTGGAGTAATGAGTTCATCACAATGGATCCTGACTATTATGTAAAGACACAGACATCCTTTGTGAAGATGGAAGACATGGGTCGTGTCTACCAGTCAGAGCATCCTGTGAACTGGTGTCCAAGATGTGAAACAGCTATTGCTTTTGCTGAGGTAGAATATGATGCAAGGGACACAAAGCTCAACTTCCTTCACTTCGACAAACTTGAGATCGCCACAACAAGACCCGAACTGCTCGCAGCATGTGTTGCGGTTGCCATCAACCCTGAAGATGAACGCTACAATAAGCACATCGGACAGACCGTCAAGGTCCCTCTGTTCGGCCATGAGGTAAAGGTCATCGGTGACAAGGAAGTTGATCCTGCATTTGGTACCGGTGCCGTTATGATCTGTACATTCGGTGACAAGCAGGATGTTAGATGGTGGGTTGAGCATGACCTCCCACTGAGAAAAGCCATTGACAAGAACGGACTCATCACTGAGATCGCAGGCAAGTATGCAGGCATGACAATTCCTGAATGCAAGGAAACTATTATCGAGGATCTGGAGAAAGAAGGCTACCTCTATGAGCAGAAGAACCTTGACCAGAACGTCGGAATGTGCTGGAGATGCAAGACACCTATCGAGATCCTTTCCGAGAGACAGTGGTTCGTGAAGATCGACAACGACGAGATCCTTAACACAGCTGATGAGATCCAGTGGCTCCCTGAGTACATGAAGGTCAGGCTCCAGAACTGGGCTGGAACCATGGAATGGGACTGGTGCATATCACGCCAGAGGATCTTTGCAACCCCGATCCCTGTATGGTACTGTAAGAAATGTGGAGAGGTAATAGTAGCAGAGGAAGAATGGTTACCAATTGACCCTACGCAGGAACAACCTCCGATTGCATGCAAATGTGGTTCCACTGAATTTGAGGCAGAGGAGGACGTACTGGACACATGGATGGACTCATCACTTACAGCACTGCACGTAGCAGGCTGGTTAAGCGACAAGGAGATGAGAATCCCCACACAACTGCGTCCACAGGGACACGATATCATACGCACATGGGCTTTCTACAGTATACTGCGTTCAAAGGCACTTACAGATAAGCGACCATGGGATTCCATACTCATCAACGGAATGGTCCTTGGAGAAGATGGCCACAAGATGAGCAAGTCACTTGGAAACATCATCTCACCGGAAGAAGTTATTGCAAAATACAGTGCTGACTCATTCAGGCAGTGGGCCGCCGTAGGAGGGTCCACCGGATCAGACGTTATGTTCAGATGGAAAGATGTGGTATCAGCATCCAGGTTCTTCACAAAAATGTGGAGTATCTACCGATTCTCCATGTCCCACCTTGAAAACAACATATCCGATATAATTAACAATAAACATGAAGACCTTGCGATCATCGACAGGTGGCTTTTGAGCAACCTTAACAGACTTATCAAGTCAGTTACTGAAAGCCTTGATGCATACCAGTTCGATGAAGCATACAAAGCAATCAGGGGATTCGCATGGGAAACCCTTGCTGACAACTATATAGAACTTGTAAAGTCCAGGCTGTACGGAGACGACGAGAACGCACGTAAGGCTGCGCAGTACACACTCTATCAGGCTATCGATGCACTCGCACGCATGCTTGCACCTTTCGCACCTTTCTTTGCTGAAGAGATGTACTCCAGGCTCGGAGAAGGCAGTGTACATGCACAGAACTGGCCGGAAGTTGATGAATCACTGATCAGCGACGACATTGAGAAGGAAGGAGAGCTCATCAAGGAAATCGCAGGAAACGTCAGAAGATATAAGTCAGAATCAGGCATGGCCCTTAACGCACCTCTTGAGAAGATCGAGGTCTATGCCACCCTTGAAGACGTATCCGATCTTACCGGTGTAACAAACTCAACAGTAGAGGTCATCAAAGGAAAACCAGATTTTGAACATGTTCCTGTGAACATCAAGCCTAACATGGGCATCATAGGTCCGAAGTTCAGGAAGCAGGCAGGAGCTATAATCAAGACACTCACATCAATGGACCCGGTGGAAGTTGCAGACATTGCTTCAAAGGGTAACATCAAAATAAAAGTTGATGGAGAGGACATTGAACTTGAGCCAGAAAGCATCGTCGTCGAGAAAGAAGTGATATCCGCCGGCAGGGCTGTTGATGTCCTCGACGTCAACGGAACCGTCGTAGTGATAGTCCGCTGACCAAAACAGTTATTTTTACCCCCGCCATACTTTATTATATAAGAAAAAGCGGGGGTTTTTAATGTCTGACAAGAAATATAACAAGATACTCATAGCTACCGACGGGTCTGAGAACGCACAGAAAGCTGCAAGGTCGGGGGCGAAGATAGCAGCTTTGAGCGGTGCAAACGTAATCGCCCTTTATGTTGTCGAGATGGAAAGCGTAGGTGTTACTCCTGAAGCCGTCCACAGAGACTACGTTGCCTCAATGAAGATAGCAATCAGCGAACATATGACCAAAGAACAATGGAGCGAGTTTGCCCGGGTCGCAGATGAGATGTGGAAGACCGAGAGACATAAGCATCTTGAGGAGAAGGGCAGTGATGTTACATCCTATGTGAAAAACCTTTGTGAAGAGCTTGGAGCAGAGGTTGAGACACGTATTGAGGAAGGCCATCCTGCAAATGTCATCCTTGATGTCGCAGAGAAAGAGAACGTGGACCTTCTGGTTATCGGAACACTTGGGAAGACCGCAGATGGTAGATTCAAGCTTGGCAGTGTTGCAGAAAAGGTTATCAGGAACGCAACAACAGAACTTCTGGTCGTCAGATAAAATAGAAACTGATGACATTATATTTAGAAGAAGGAACCATTAGAAAATAAAGTATAGAGCAAAAAGAGAATGGAAGGAGACCTTACCCTTCCATAACCGCAAGACGGTCTGCTATCTCAATAGCGATGCCTGCGACCTCTGTAGCATCCCTTCCAAGTACACGGACCATTGGTTCCTTACCCATTCCTCCTGCATCGGAGATTATGACAGGTACCCTGCCATAGGAATCGATCGCATAGGTCACTCCCCAATCCATAGTATGAGTGTGTTCCGGTTCATCTGCGCGGCTGAAAGAAGACATCGTAAATCCCATATCCTCACAGATGGCCAGCACGTTGTGAGAGTATTTTATATTGACAGAGGCACGGACCTCCGGCTCGAACTCCATTGCCGCCAGAACGATTCTTGCAACATGGCTGCTTGCACCAAAACCGACGCATCCCACTACTTTTGGCCTTCCCTGAAGCCTGACGATCCTGCCATTGACTGCAGCAACATCGGACACCTTCCTTGCATGCGGAAGGGCCATTGCAATATTGCAACCCACCTCTGCTACAAGCCTGCCAAAGTTAGGGCTGTCCTCAAGCATCTTTACAGCTTCCCCGGCATTAGCAAGGACTTCGTCTTTTGTTGCCATCATCTGCATATAGCCCATCTGGTTAACAGGGGATACTCCTTTGCCTACTTTTCTGCTGAACAGGATACCATATTCAACGAATTCCTTTGCTGCTATGGCAGCGTCAACAATGGAATATCCTCTTGCAAGATAAGACGTGAGTGCTGAGGAATAAGTACATCCGGAACCATGTGTTCCACCCTCAATGAACCTGCCAGGGACCTCTGCAAAAAGATCACTTTCGGATTCATATACCAGGTCCACAGAATCGGAATGACCACCTGTGATGACAACGTTCTTTACACCAAGTCCAGCAATTGCCCTGGCAGCTTCCTTAGCATCCTCACGTGAATTTATGGTAATACAGGAAAGGACCTGTGCCTCAGCAATGTTGGGAGTGGTGGCATAGCTGACGGGGAGAAGCTCTTCTTTCAGTACGGAAACAGCATCTTCTTTCAGAAGTTCCCCTCCGGCCTCTGCGGCCATTACAGGGTCCACGATCATATGAAGACCATATTTTTTTACGCTTCTTGCTACCTGCCTGACGATGTCGGCAGATGATAGCATTCCTGACTTTGCCCACCTGATATCCATATCGGTGCAGACGGCTTCGATCTGGTCAGAGACCACCGAAGGTGGCAGTTCATATGCACTCTTTACGCCGGTTGTATTCTGTGAGGTCACAGAGGTTATGGCGCATGTGCCGTGCACATATAATGAGCCAAATGTCTTGATGTCAGCCTCGATACCTGCACCGCCACCGGAATCAGATCCGGCGATGGTCAATACAACGGGAGTTATGTCATTCTCATCCATGTTACTGCCTTCTGTGATCATGAAACACAAGATTGGACTTGTTGAATAAAAAACAAGTGGTTACATAAGAAAAAAATAAGAGAAACTTTAAAGAGATATGCACACGCGAACCTGTCTTCGACAGGTTTATATAGAGTATTTGCAACAAAGGAGAATCAAATCAGGAACTAAAGCAAGAAGTAAAAGCTTATAAAGTTCAGGATCACATAACTTATCTAAATCACATAATGCATTAGGGGCGATCAATAATGGGAAACAGACCTCTGGATATATTGAACGATGCTTTGAACACATCCGTCATTGTCAGGTTAAAAGGCACAAGGGAATTTAGAGGAATTCTTCAGGGATATGACGTACACATGAACCTTGTACTTGATGAGGCAGAAGAACTGAGTGAAGGCGAGGTCGTACGTAAGATCGGTGGCGTTGTCATCAGAGGAGATAACGTAGTCTATGTGTCTCCGTAACCTATAAGAATAATCGGTGCATCAGGGATAAACCCACCAATATAATTACAGCTAACATCAGTTGGAATATACTGGAACATATTACATTAAACATTTACAAAAGGTGATCAAGAGATGTCAAAAGGTACTCCATCAATGGGTAAGAGACAAAAGCGCACACATGCAAAATGCAGACGCTGCGGAAGCGTTTCACTCAACATCCATACAAAACAGTGCACATCATGCGGTTTCGGAAAGACATCACGCATGAGAAGCTACCAGTGGCAGAGAAAGTGCAAATACTAAAATAAACTAATTCTCAAAACGGAGTATAAATGAAAGAAGAATGCGGCGTTGTTGGCGTGTTGATGCATGATGAAGATGCACAGACAAAACCCGCTTCTCTTCAAATATACTACTCCCTCTATGCTCTGCAGCACAGAGGACAGGAGTCTACCGGAATAACTGTCAAATGCGGAGAGACCATCAAGTCCATCAAGGGCATGGGACTTGTTCCGGAAGTTTATTCCAAAGATGATCTTCTGAAGCTCAAAGGTAACATAGGTGTGGGACATGTCCGATATTCCACCAGCGGAGACTCAAAGATTGAAAACTGTCAGCCGCTAATGGTCAATTACAAGAGTGGTAACGTTGCAATCGCACACAATGGAAATCTTGTGAACGGTCAGGACCTTCGCGATGAACTTGAATCCGAAGGACGGATTTTCATAACTAATTCTGATACAGAGGTCATAGCACACCTTCTTGTTAAAGAACTGCTAAAACACGACCCTATTGAATCCATCAAAGCAGTTATGGCAAGACTTAGGGGATCATATTCACTTGCCCTTATGATCGACGACCGGCTTTTTGCTGCCAGAGATCCCCTTGGATTCAAACCGTTATGCATAGGCAAGATAAGCGGTGGATATGTAGTCGTTTCCGAGAGTGTGGCAATAGACACCCTTAACGGTGAGCTTGTAAGGGATGTAAAACCCGGAGAGGTCATCGAGGTCACAGACAACGGATTTGAAAGCTACCAGATGTTCAACGAAAAGAACGCTGCACACTGTGTTTTTGAATACATATATTTTGCAAGGCCGGATTCCATTATTGATGGCCAGCTTGTTTACAAGGTCCGTGAGAGAATAGGCAGGGAACTTGCAAAAGAGCATCCTGTGGAAGCAGATATAGTATCCCCGGTCCCCGACTCCGGTATAACATCAGCAATAGGATATACCGAAGAGTCTGGTATAAACTATCAGGAAGGCCTGATGAAAAACCGTTACATAGGACGTACATTTATCCTACCGGGCCAGGCAATGAGAGAGACTGCCGTACGCCTTAAGATGAACACCATCTCTGCCAACCTCAAGGACAGGAAGGTCATACTTATTGACGATAGTATCGTGCGTGGAACAACTTCCCGACGTATTATCGACATGGTACGCAAAGCAGGTGCCAAAGAGGTCCATGCAAGGATCGGGAGTCCCGCAATTATTGCACCCTGCTACATGGGAATCGACATGGCAACAAGAGAAGAACTCATAGCTGCTCAAAAACCAGTTGATAAAGTGAAGGATGACATCAATGCAGATTCACTTGGATACCTGAGCATAGATGGCCTGGTCAAAGCAATTGGCATTGACAGAAGCGAACTCTGCCTTGGTTGTCTTAATGAGATATACCCCGTTGAGATCCCGGGTGAAAAATGCCAACGCAAACAGCTCAGCCTTGATGAGTTCGAGGAAGAGGCTTAATCCTGCACAGTTCTTTTTATCACACAGGCATTCAATGCCGATCCAATTCTGATCCACATATATCCAATAGCAATACCAACCACAGCTCCTGCCATCACATCAGATGGATAATGAACACCGGCAAATATACGACTTGCAGCCATCAGCAAGGCACCGGCCCACAAAATAGAGCTGTATCTTCCTGCTTTTGAATGCAGGAACATTGCTGTTGCAAATGCCATGGCAGAATGAGTACTTGGAAGAGAATAGCCTGATGCTTCCAGGACAAATCGAAAGCCTTCAGGTCTTGGAACCATTAGAACCGATTTCAGGAAAGTGGATGCCATCCATACAGAAATTCCCATCATGACAAAATAGATCGCAGTTCTCCTGGATCCGCTAAGGTAAAGGTAAATTCCTATCAAACCCCACAAAGGACCTTCACCTATTACGGAAAGGAATACCATCAGAGGATCCAATGACGGAAAAGAGTTCAACATCTGAACGATCTGAAGTTCCAGGGATGAGAACGACATAAATAATTGTAGGAACTGTAATAAGATAAACATTTTTGCAATAGAGGTTCCCCAACATGTCCGAAAGTAAAAAATGGCATTTCTGGATCGACAGAGGAGGCACTTTCACTGATGTTGTTGCCAGAAGACCGGACGGAAAGATCGTAACTTACAAGCTGCTTTCAGAAGACCCTGAACACTACGAAGATGCATCCATACAGGGTATACGCCACCTACTTGGTATTTCAAAGGATGATGAACTGCCCACTGCCGAGATCGATTGCATCAAGATGGGGACCACGGTAGGCACAAATGCTCTTCTGGAAAGGAAAGGTGAAAGGTCTGCACTTGTTATCACTAAGGGTTTCAGGGATGCACTGCGGATAGGTTACCAGAACAGGCCGGATATCTTCGCACTGGAGATCGAACTGCCTGAGGTACTCTATGAACAGGTCATCGAGGTGGAACAGAGATTCAGTTCCAAAGGTGAAGAACTGATCCCTGTTAATGAAGATAAGGTTAGAAAGGATCTCGAAACTGTATATTCCAGCGGCATACGTTCCCTTGCAGTTGTACTTATGCACTCATACCGATATCCTGA
>JBNJIC010000003.1:0-29478 GCA_051749005.1 Halobacteriota archaeon
ATTGGTACGTAATCCCTGAATGTGTCTTTTTCAGAACTCAAAATAAATTCTCCCTTTATACCTAAAATTCTCCGGAAATCTAAATATCTGCACAGTATTTAATAGTATGTAAGAGTTATAATTAGTATCATCAGCAATGTATCGCTGTGAGTATTAGTAAATGAGGTTAAATGATGGATACCCGGGACATTGTATTTTCACTTGTAATGGTTGTATCGTCCTTTGTTCTTACCTATGAGTGGTTAGGTAGGTTCAAATATAGTCCGGCAAACTCTCTGATCGTATTGTCTGCTATTGTACTGGTGGGCTCACTGGCTGCTATGATCCTTTCTGTGGACATAAGGCTACGTAAGATCGAAAAGGCACTGGACGAGAAAGAGCGTTCTCTTCGCATAAACGTACAGAGCATTGAAGGTTCAATGGATAAAAAAATGAATGAAGTTATCACTGTAGTGGATGAGGCAATGGAAACAATTAGCAGGAGGACATATCGCTGACCTCCTGTTTCTCTATTGTCTTATTGTTCTGAAAAGATAATCTGCACATTTTCTATTTGCTGCAATTGTCGACATATGCCGTAAAACATATTAATATGGCAGTATTATGTGGACTTTACTGTAGTACTGAATTTATTGGATGTTATGTTATAGGGGAGCGTATATGCGCATTAATTTAGAACCGATAGGCATAATCAAGAAAGCTGGAAAATATTCAGAGGTTCTGATATACTCTGAATTTGAGCAGGTTGTAAAAAACCTTATTTCCAAAGTTGGGAAAAATCCTGTATGTGGTCAGGAGTTACTGATTGTGCATAAGAACGGTAAAGGCGATGATGTACATCAGGTGGAAATAACTAAGACAACGGTCTTGGACCGTGTAGGAAACATCCTTAAGGTTGGCAGGATCAATGCACACGATGATTCAGTGATAGATGTGCGCATCGATGTTAAAGAGGACTTTTCGAAAAACAACTGATTCTGTTTTTTAAGATAACATGGGCACGGATATAGGTGATCTGCTTCAGAAACATACTGTTGAGATAGCTGAGCTTTCGAACAAGGTAATTGCTATCGATGCTTACAATACTCTTTACCAGTTCCTTAGTATAATCCGGCAGCGTGATGGTACTCCTTTGAAGGATTCAAGTGGCCAGGTCACATCCCATCTTTCTGGTATCCTCTACCGCTTCACAAATCTCATTGAGAGCGGTGTCTGGCCTGTTTTTGTATTTGACGGGAAGCCTCCGGAATTCAAATCAGGAACCCTTGAGAAGCGCCACGAGGTCCGTGAAAATGCCAGTGCAAAGTGGGAGGTTGCAAAGGCACAGGGTTTTGAGGAAGAGGCATACAAGTATGCACAGGCCTCATCAAAGGTTACGAAAGAGATCATCGAGGACTCGATCAGGCTTATTGAGCTGATGGGTATTCCCTATGTGAGGGCTCCTTCTGAAGGCGAGGCTCAGGCTGCCTACATGGTAAGCAAGGGGGATGCGGATTACATCGGCTCCCAGGATTACGATTCTCTTCTTTTCGGTGCACCTTCTGTAATAAGGAACCTTACGATAACCGGGAAGAGGAAGCTTCCCCGCAAGAACATCTATGTGGATGTGAAGCCAGAGATGATCTCCCTTGATGAGAGCCTTGAAGTACTTGGGGTGACACGTTCTCAGCTTGTAGATATTGCGATGTGCATCGGTACTGATTACAATGCCGGTCTTGAGAACATCGGTCCGAAAAGGGCTCTAAAGCTTGTGAAGGAACATGGCAACATCGAATCCGTCCTGTCTGAGACCGGAAAGGATATAGAGGAGCTGGATGCTAAAAAGGATTTCTTCATGAACCCACCGGTGACAGACGATTATGAGCTGAAATGGAAAAAACCCGATCGTGAAGGAGTAATTGCTTTTCTCTGTAATGGTCACGATTTTTCCGAGGACAGGGTCAATAAGGCTCTAGACCGCCTTGAAGCAAACATGGGTGGCGGACAGAGCACTCTTGACCAGTGGTTCTGATGTGAGGATGGCAGTTTCCTTCCAAATTTTAGATCTTATTTTCTATCAGGGAATGGCCGGTCATCTCTTCCGGCTGCCTGATCCCCAGGACGTCCAGGATTGTTGGTGACACATCCGGAAGGCTACCTTTTGAAAGCCTTATGTCCTTATTTTCTGTTACGTAAACAAAACGTACAGGGTTATTCGTATGTGCAGTGTGGACGCATCCTTCAGGTGTGCAGAAATCCACCATCTTTTCTGCATTTCCGTGGTCTGCCATGATCATGGCCTCTCCACCCTTTTCCAGCAGGTGGTCGGTGATCCTTCCGACACAATCGTCAACAACTTCCACTGCCCTGATGGTGGCTTCCATTATCCCGGTGTGACCGACCATGTCCATGTTTGCCAGGTTCAGTATGATCAGATCATATGCATCAGAATCGATCCTTCTGATAAGTTCCTCGGTGACCTCGTATGCGCTCATCTCGGGCTTGATGTCATAGGTGGCGACCTTCGGTGATGGTATGAGACACCTTTCCTCTCCTTTATTCTGCTTCTCAACTCCGCCGTTGAAGAAGAACGTCACATGGGCATACTTTTCGGTTTCAGCAATGCGAAGCTGTTTTACACCTGCCTTGCTGAGCACTTCTCCCAGTGTGTTCTTAAGTTCTTCGGGAGGGAATGCAATGGGCACAGTGAGCTTCTCGTCATACTCTGTCATGCAGACGTAATGAACATCAGGACGTACCTTGCGTTCGAAGCCATCAAAATCGTCGTTAACAAAAGCGTATGTCAGCTGCCTTGCACGGTCTGGCCTGAAGTTGAAGAATATGACTGAATCGTTGTCCTTTATGGTGCTAACAGGTACTCCATTCTCATCGACAATTACCGTAGGCTTGATGAACTCATCATTCTCGCCCCTTTCGTATCCTTCTGAAACAGCAGATACAGGGTCTTTTGATTTGAAACCAAGTCCCAAAGTGAGGGCATCATATGCTGCCTTTGTGCGGTCCCAGCGTTTGTCCCTGTCCATTGCGTAATATCTGCCTGAAACAGTTGCTGTTTTTGCACATCCTGTGGAATTGCAGAACTTAACGTGTTCTTTCATGTCTTCAAGAGCTGCTCTTGGAGGCACATCACGGCCGTCGGGGAATGTGTGTATATATATCCTGTCAAGACCCTCTCTCTTCGCAAACTCTATGAGTGCACGCATGTGGTTCATGTGGCTGTGCACTCCGCCGTAAGAGAAAAGTCCAATTAAATGCAGGTCTGAACCTTTTTCCTTAGCATTGTTAATAGCTTCCAGCAATACCTGGTTCTTAAAAAAGTCCCCGTTAGTGATGTCCCTGTTGATGCGGGTCAGATCCTGATATACAACACGTCCTGCTCCTATGTTCAGGTGGCCTACTTCGGAATTGCCCATCTGCCCTTCAGGAAGTCCGACAGCCTCTCCGGATGCTGTGAGCATTGTGTCCGGATACTCCTCTACAAGTCGGTCAAGGTTCTTGGTGTTGGCTAGTGCTACAGCATTGCCTTTGTCTTCCGGTGAGTATCCCCATCCGTCCAGTATCATCAAAAGAAGTGGTCTTCTGGTAAATTTCATGAGATGTAATTTGTCCTGATGATAATTAAATGCACGGATTTCCCTGGAATCTGAAAACCCGGAACAGGGTTGAAGTATCCGAGTTACAAATACCGGAAATGGAATATTGGATTATAATAAGATAAGGCTACAGAAAAATAAATAAGCCGTAATTAAAGGCATAGCAAAAAAGAAAATAAAGGAAGTAGAAAGCGGATCCGCTTAGAGCGCATCCACGTCTGTTTCACCTGTTCGTATGCGTATGACCTTTTCGATAGGATAAATGAATATCTTCCCGTCACCAACATCTCCGGTTGAAGCATTTTCCATGATGATGTTTACAACTTCATCCACCTTTGCTTCCGGGACCACTATCTCTACCTTGATCTTTGGGAGCAGGTCCACGCAATACTCACGACCTCTCCACTGATGGATCATTCCTCTCTGTTTACCACGTCCGGTAACATCGCTAATGGTCATACTTTCGAATTTTGCATTCTCCAGTGCAGCCTTAACATCATGTATCTTCGTGGGCCTTATGATGGCTTCTATTTTTTGCATTATATCATGCCTCCTCTCTGCTAAGGACGTATTCTGGATATGCCCTGATTCCGTGTTCAGCCCTGTCAAGACCTTCGATCTCGTCTTCTTCAGATACGCGAATTCCTATCAAAAGGTCAATGATCTTAAACACTATATATGAGATTCCGAATCCCCAGACGATGCTCAGTATCATTCCAATGAACTGGATGACGAACTGCCCGTATCCTCCGTAGATCAGGCCGACACCTTCTGCTGCATATACTGCATCTGAAAGGATGCCGTTGCCCATTCCTATTGAGAAGATACCTACTGCCAGCAGTCCCCAGCTACCTGCGTAACCGTGTACTGCAATTGCACCTACGGGGTCATCCACTTTCAGGAAGGTCTCATTGAACATTACACCCTTGTAGACTACAATTCCTCCTACCAGTCCGATCACAAGTGCTGCCCAGTTGCCGACTGAACCGCATGGAGCCGTAATTGCTACAAGACCTGCAAGAAGGCCGTTAGCAGTAAGTGAGGGATCAGGCTTACCGTTCTTGATCCAGGTGATCAGCATTACAGTTACTGCACCTGCAGCTGCAGATATGAATGTGTTTGCAATAACAAGGTTCATGTATGCATCATTACCGTCAAGTGTACTTCCTCCGTTGAAACCTATCCATCCGAATGCCAGGATGAGAGTTCCCAGGAATGCGAAAGTCAGGTTGTGGCCAGGAATTGCTACAGGTTTTCCATTCCTGAACTTTCCGATCCTTGAACCTACTATCAATACTCCTGCGAGAGCAGAATATCCGCCGATCGAGTGCACGACCCCTGATCCTGCAAAGTCATGGAATCCCACACCGGCAAATTGTACAATCGGACTTTCGATACCTGCGAGAAGTGCTCTGTCTGCACCGCTCCAGACCCAGTGGCCGTATACAGGGTAAATAAAAGCTACCAGTGCGATCGTGTATAACAGGTATGCTTTGAGGTCGGTCCTTTCTGCCATTGCTCCGGAGACAATGGTAGCTCCTGTTGCTGCGAAGACCATCTGGAACCACCAGCTGTTCCAGAGGGCATTGTCAGCTCCCTTCAGGAAGAACTGATCGATGCCTATCAAGCCTGCTGCATCGGCACCATACATAATACCCCACCCAACTGCCCAGTAGACCAGAATACCAAGGCATATGGTCATGAAGTTCTTCATGAGGATATTGGCGGTGTTCTTGGATCGTGTAAGCCCGACCTCTACCAGTGAGAATCCTGCATGCATCAGGAACACTATTGCTCCTGCAACAAGCAGCCATACAAATGTCAATGCTGTTTCCAGATCAGCGATCGACTGTGCGTTCTCATCCACTGTTGCAGCGGATGCGGTTAACGTAGTTGCTGTAAATATGATGAAAAGTGCCAGCAATATCAGGCAGGCACGATTCATCTATACTTTTTTTAGATAATCCATTTGTTGTAACTCCTGTACCTTCGATCCAATTAGGCACACGGAATCTTACTGTAGACTTTATACTATATATAAATAACTTATATTTATATTTATTTTTAATTTTTTTATTATATGTCTTAATATTTATCTTTAAAAAATGAATTATATTTCCAGCATCAATGGGCACATACTCTTGTCATATTTTCTTATTTTATACTGTGAACAAGGACAGGATATTTCTATATGTATTGTATATAGCAAGAGCCAGAACAGGAATTGCACATAAATACGGGTTCAATGGTTGCCCATAAGCAAGGTCTGTATAATTTCAAATAATATAGATGCTGGCAATCAGGAATATCAGGGGTTTATGGCCTCCCGGCAATCAACGGATGATTCAATATGAGTTACAAGGTAGGAATTATGGGCTCCACTGGTGCAGTGGGTAGGGAAATTATCGAAGTGCTTCACGACAGGAACTTTCCTATGGAAAGTCTGAGACTTTTTGCCTCAGAGAGAAGCGCAGGCAAGACGGTTGAGACTCCTTTTGGTGATATAACCATTGAAAATGCAGGTTCTGTAGATTATTCAGAACTTGATATCGCTTTTTTTGCTATCAGCGGAGGCTGGAGCAAGGAGAATGCCAAAAAGGCAACAGATGCAGGCTGCTACGTGATCGACAATAGCAGTGCGTTCAGGTACGATGACGAAGTGCCTCTGGTGGTTCCTGAGATCAACACAGATGCCATAGGAAGCTCAAAACTTATCGCAAATCCTAATTGTACCACTGCAATTGCAGCAATTCCTCTGTACAACCTTCACAAAGAGTATGGTCTGAAAAAGGTCATCATCAGCACCTACCAGGCCACCAGCGGAGCCGGAGCTGCAGGTATGAGCGAACTCACAGAGGAGACAAGGAATTATCTGGATGGCAAGGAAGTAAAGAACAAGATCTTTGCTCATCCTATTGCTTTTAACACGATCCCTCACATCGACAGTTTCCAGGACAACGATTACACCCGTGAGGAGATGAAGGTTGTCTGGGAGGCCCGGAAGATCTTCAGTGAACCTGACATGGTCATAAGTTGCACTTGTGTGAGGGTTCCTACTATGAGAGTTCATGGGGAAAGCATCGTGATCGAGACCGAAAAGCCGGTCTCTCCTGAGGATGTAAAGAAACTCCTGAGCGAAACAGAGGGCGTTGAATTGAAAGACGACATTGAGAACAATGTCTACCCCATGCCAATTACTGCCACCAAAAAGTATGATGTTGAGGTAGGCAGGATAAGGCAGAACCTCGTGTTTGGTGACCACGGCCTTGAGTTCTTCGTATGCGGTGACCAGATCCTCAAGGGTGCTGCACTGAATGCTGTCCAGATCGCTGAAAAGCTTTGATCTATCACTTTCTGCCGGCAAAGAAAGGAAATTACTGTGAAGTTTCCTTTCTCTTGTTTTTAACGTTCTTTTTATTTTGTTCCTTAAGCTTAGGTCCTTCTCGAAGGCGTCTTTTTTTAATATTCTCTATTTTCTGAGATATGATCCCTTCATGTTTTGAGGCATAATCTTTTTTTAAAGTTGTTCCTTATTCCTTCTCATGGATATCAGAAACATCGACTGGAATGACGTTTGGAAAGAACAGATGAGGCTTTATGATGAAGTGGACGGTTCTTCTGAAAAGGTGGATATCTGGGAGACCAAAGAAAGCGCCCGGAGGTATTGGGAAATGTCTCGTAACAAGGGTGCTGCAAGGGTCGAGCATACCCTTAATGAGATCGAGCTCACACAGGATTCACGGGTACTTGATATTGGTGCAGGCCCAGGCGCACTTGCGATTCCTATCTCTGAGCGTGTCAGGGAAGTGGTCGCTGTGGAGCCATCGGATGGTATGATGTCGGTTCTGGAAGAGAACATAGACTCAATGAAGATCGATAACATCCGCTGCATACACAAGGGCTGGGAAGATGTCGATCCTGAAGAGATCGGTGATGATTATGATATTGTAATTGCTTCCTATTCACTGAGCGTTCCTGATATAAGGCAGGCATTTGATAAGATACAGGCGGTTTCCAGTGGTTCTGTAAATATCTACTGGTTTGCCGGTGAAACATCCTGGGATGAGCGATATCGTGGTATCTGGCATGCTCTGCATAATGAGGAATATCATGGATCTCCTAAGTGTAATATTATGTATAACGTTCTCTACGATATGGGTATATTTCCCAACATCAGAGTGTTCCCATTAGAGCGAAGGATCTCCTTTTCTTCACTTGAGGAAGCTGTAAAACATTACATCCCTCATTACAGGGCATACACTCCTGAAAAACTGCAGATTCTGAGGGAATACTTGGCCAGAGTCCTGCCTCTGAATGAGGATGGTTCTATTCTTCAGGTTGATGAGACCACACGGGTAAGGATGTGGTGGGACAACAGCAGGAAATGATCCTCTTATTCTATCTTTTTGTTTTATGAGTAAGTGCCCTTGAAAATTCTGTATTCCCTTGCCAGCATAATAAAGGTCACGAGGAAAGAGAGTCCATCAGATACCGGGAATGCTATCCATACTCCGTTCAACTGGAAGAACTGTGGCAGTATAAGCACAAGAGGTATCAGGAACAGGACCTGCCTGCTTATGGAAAGGATGAATGCCGGTCTGGCCTTTCCGAGTGTCTGGTAAATGGATGCGCCTACTATCTGGAATCCCACTAAAGGCAGAGCCAGTACCATGATGCGTGTGGCAGATCTGCCTGCATCTATCAATTGCTGGTCCGTGGTAAATATGCTGAACATCTGTGAAGGGAAAAGGAACAGCAACAGGAATCCTGATATCGATATTACAGTAGTGATCTTGATGGCAAGTGAAGTCGAACTGACAACCCTTTCAAAGTTCTTTGCACCGTAATTGTATCCGACGATCGGCTGAAGTCCCTGTACTATTCCAATCATTGGCATGAATGTGAACATGAACAGGCGATTGACAACACCAAAAACAGCTATTGGTATATCTCCTCCATAGATCGCCAGTACGTTGTTTATTACAATTACCATCAGACTACTGGATGCACTTCTGGCAAAGGATGATGCTCCGATAGACATTGTCTCCATGAAAACATCCGGTTGGGGGATGAGGTTGCCTACATGGAAGTTCAGGCTGCTCATTCCACTGCTGAAATAATGTACAAGATAGATGGCACTGACAGCCTGTGATATCACGGTGGCTATTGCAGCACCTTTTATTCCCATATCAAGTCCGAAGATGAATATGGGGTCAAGTATGATGTTCAGTCCTGCAGAAATGACCATCGTCAGCATGGCAACCTTTGCATTTCCCTCTGCTCTGACAATATTGTTGACGGTCATTGAGAATGCAAAAACGATGGTTCCATAAAGTATTATTCTGGTATATTCATATGCAAAAGGGAGGATAGTATCAGTAGCACCGAAGAGTTTCAGCAGGGGCACGATGTAAATACTTCCAAGCACGGTTACAAGTATGCTTAGGAACAATATTGCAGATATTGCATTTCCCAGGGTAATGTCAGCACGCCCGTAGTCCCTTGCACCCAGACTTCTTGATATTATCGAAGCGCTCCCTATTCCAATTGTAAGGGCTACTCCCATTATTATCATCTGGATCGGGAATGCGATCGTAATTCCTGCGATCCCCTGAACACTTTCAGGTCCCAGTGCCCTTCCAACAAATATGGTGTCCACAAGGTTGTAAAGTGCCTGCACGACCATTCCGATAGTTGCAGGTACTGAAAGTTTGAATAGGACCTTTGAGATGCTCTCTTCTCCAAGCATCCGGGATCTGGTGTTCATGGGTGTTTTCCTCTGAGAAGTTTTCTGGTGAGTAAGAAAACACCTTATAAAACAGTTCCGTATTCATGTCTTTTTACGGATGTTGTAGTATCTTTCATCTATTGATATAGGAACCGTTTCATCAGCTCTTGTTTCATTGTAAAGGAATACAAGTGCCATGGAGGACCATTCGATCTATATTCTTCTGTTGCTTTCCTTTAAGTTTTTGATATCGCCTGATATAATGATCTCATCTGCAAGATCAAGTCCGAAGTCTCTTGCGTTTGCAGGCTCCATATCGGGGAACTCCTGCAGGAATATGCCGGAAATAAATCTGCTTATGCTCTCTTTTGAACATCTTTCAGTGCCTTTGTCACAGGGATCTATGTATATATTCAGTCCATGGGCATCAGTCCAGTAGTGTGCATCTGTCCTCAATGATATGTTTCCCTGTGCCCCTATAAAATCTTCAGATCTCTATTTTGCATTCATTATCTTCAGTTTCCACATGTTTTCCAGGTTTGAATGCTCTTTCAAAGAGGTCATCGGGTCGATATGCTGATCACTATCATCACATCTTGGCAAAGGTATTGACCTTGTAGTGTATGAATCATTCATTTTTCAGCCTCTTGAATTCTGGTGTGCTATAGATTTCTTTTATGAAATCTTGTGTACCCGTGTTTTTTTCTTTTTAATAACTTCCAAATATTTTTATTTGACAATTCTTATGTAATTACTAGTTATTTTTCCACGGGTATATATTAGTGGTTTAGTTACTTTTTATTCCAATGGGCAAAGTTAGTCCAATGGTATAATCCTATTTTACTTTAATAATATCATCCGTTCTGCTATTCTTATACTCATGGATGAAAAAACAGTTCTTTCCACAAATCAGTTGAGCTATCCAAAAAACAATAACAAGAGTAATTTTCTGGAGATGCCTGATGTCTCAGGTCTGTGGCCAACCCTGCATCTTCTGAACAGTTCCACACTTGTATCTGTATCCGGGGCTTTGAGAATCTATCTTGCTTTCCTTCTTCTTCAGATGCAATTCAACATCTTCTCATGTATAGCAGGTGGCCTTGTTGTTTACGCTGTGTACACTCTGGACCGTGCGCTTGATTCAGAGGAGGATGCTGTCAACAGGTCCGAGCTTACAGGCGCAAGGACGGATATAGCACTTTTTGTTTGTTTGCTTGCATTTCTGGCAGGTGCTTATCTTCTTTTCCTGGACGGACTTCTTTTCCTCGCCTTTCTTCCTCTGGTCACCGGTTATCTTTACAGTAAAGGGGTAAAGGTCGGTAAATTCCATTTAAAACTAAAAGGTGGTCTTGGTGTCAAGAATCTCGTCGTAGGCACAACATGGGGTGCTTTCATTGCCGGTATTGCCGGCTGGTATGCTGAAAGCATACTGCCTGTGTTCACTGTTTTCCTTTTCTTTGGCATCAAACTTTTCGTAAACTCCTCTGTCTATGATTTCAAGGATATCAAAGGTGATGCTCTTGCAGGTATCAAAACCCTTCCTGTAAGTCTTGGTCCCCGGATGACCCGTAATCTGCTGCTTGGTATGAATCTTTTCTCACATTCTCTTCTGGGGCTACTGATCCTATCCGGAACAATTGCCTATGAGCCTGTTATACTTGCCTATAGTTTCATTGCAGGTATGATATGCATATACAGGTTCACAGTTCCCACGGAAAATGAGTCAAAGAGCAGGAGGCACAGGCGCCTTTTTGTTGTGGATGGTGAATCCGGTATGATAGTAGGTCTGAGGGCATTCACAGGGATGTGACTTCCCTGGCCTCTTTCTTATAATGTTCAAATAGATCCTTTCCCCATTTTGAAATGGTATGCCCGGATCCCATAAGATCTCTCTGCGGGTCGTAGGTGCCGTTCTTGAAGAAAAGTGACAGGGAAAAGAAGTTGTCAGTTGCGACGAATGCAAGCCTGGCGTTCTCGATCAGGTAGAGTTTTGTATTTTGCGAATCAAGATATGCCTGCATAGTTTCTGTGTACTCGTTCTTTACTTTTTCAAACACATTCCTTGTAAGTATAAGGGATGTGGGTACATTGTTATTTGCAAGGTTTGCGAAGAACTCAGGGTAGATCGGTATAAATATCGAAGATAATCCGCACACTTCCTTTGATCTGGATATATTTTCCAGGAATTTCTTATGGGAATCATAGATGTTCTCAAGGCCTTCTTCGTGGATGTTGCATTCTCCAAGTTCACTTATCCTGTCCAGAAGGTGTTGTGGTATTGCGTCAATTATATGTTCTTTCCAGAATTCCTCGTTCTTCTCGATTGATTCAAGTGTATCTACCAGTGGTCTGAGATATTTAGCTGCAACTTTTCCGATGGGTGTAATCTGATACTCCTTTTCATCCTTGAAAATAAGGTTTGCAGCTTCCATTTCTTTTAATCGGGGCGATATCTCCGGAGAGGTGACATCAAAATATTCCCTTATCTGGGATAATGACCGGGGTCCTTTCTCCAACAGGAAGAGAAGATCCTTTCTTTTTTCAGAAAATGTCAGAATGCTGAGTAACCCTGTTGATTTCAGTAAAACCATCTCCATGATCAGTTGTGTATTAATTGTATATATAGTTTGGAATCTACTATTTAAATATTTCTAAAATCTGTTGTGGAGGACTCGTCAAATCCACGCATGCATCTCATTATAATGATGGCGGAGGGCGTTGAAATTTTATTGTAATATACAAAAGCAGGAATTTTTTTATATGAAATACAATTAAGCAGAACTGGATGCAGCTGCATAAAATAGCTTTCAAAATGTTAGTAAAAATTGAATATAATGGATATAAAATAGATGATAGAATGTGTACCAGAGTACACATTCTTATTTGTCTGTTTAGTGCAGGAAGTGTCTCATTCCTGTGAAGACCATTGAAATGTTCAGGCGATTTGCAGTAGCAATAACCTCTTCATCCCTGATGGATCCGCCTGGTGATATGATATATCTTATGTTGCTTTCATCTGCATGAACAATACTATCGTCGAACGGGAAGAAAGCATCTGATGCCATGACACATTCGGAGAGTACAGATTCCCAGTACTCTTCAAAGGACATGTCAGGTTTTTCCCTCTCGTAGATCAGTTCAAGGTTCTCTCTTGCCTTAGTGGTTGCAAGTTTGCGGATGGAATCAACACGGTTTGGCTGTCCTGCTCCCATTGCAAGCATTAAATAGCATCCTTCGCTGTACTCATATGCAAGGGTTACAGAGTTTGACTTTGTGCTCTTGCAGGCAGCGATACAGAACTCGGAAAGTCCGCGCTTCTCTTCAGGATATGGGATGTCTGTGACACATTCCCATTTCTCATAGAGTCCGACATTCCTCTGCTGTTTCAGCATACCACCGATGACATACTTGTAAGTGTATTCGGTGTCAAATTTCTCATTGAACTGTGGGAGCTCAAGCAGGCGAAGGTTTGCGCTCTTATTTTTCAGGTATTCAAGCGCATCATGCTCGAATCCCGGTGCAAGTATGATCTCTACGAACTTGCCTTTGAGGAATTGTGCAGACTCCATATCAAATACACTGTTCGTACAGATTATGCTTCCAAAAGCAGATATGGGATCTCCGTCCCATGCGCTCTGCAATGCCTCACAGAGTGTGTTTCCAGTTGCAAGCCCGCAGGGGTTGTTGTGCTTGACAATAGCAACGGCAGGTTTCTTGTTCCCGATCTCTTTGATGGTCTGGAGAGCATTGTCTGCATCAACGTAGTTGTTATATGAAAGTTCCTTTCCATGTAACTGTTTTGCATTTGAGAGTGCAGGACCCTCTATTCCCTTATTTCTGTAGAATGTTGCCTCTTGATGCCAGTTCTCACCATAGCGAAGCTTTGTACCCTCAGTGAAGTTCATGCGAAGGACATCCTCACCGAGAAGTGTTTTGCTAAGGTATGTGTCAATGGTGCTGTCATAGTTTGCAGTGTGGCGGAATGCCTTGACTGCAAGTTTTTCCCTTGTCTGGTCAGAAACAACGCCCGCAGATCTCAATTCCTTGAGAATATGTCCGTAATCTTCAGGGTCACATACTACAGTGACAGCAGCATAGTTCTTTGCTGCAGATCTCAGTAAAGTGGGTCCTCCAATGTCGATGTTCTCGATAGCTTCCTCGAGGTTCACTCCATCTTTCGAGACCGTGATCTCAAACGGGTAGAGGTTGACCGCTACCATGTCGATAAGTTCGATGGATTCTTTTTCTGCCTCTCCCATGTGTGAAGCATCTTCTCTCAGGCACAAAAGCCCGCCGTGTATTCTTGGATGCAGGGTCTTCACACGTCCTCCCATCATTTCAGGGAATCCTGTTACTTCGGAGACATCAATGGTCTCAATACCTGCATCACGAAGCATCCTTGCAGTTCCGCCGGTCGATATGATCTCTATTTTCAGTTGCTCAAGTCCTCTTGCAAACTCTACGATCCCAGTTTTGTCAGAGACGCTCAGCAGTGCTCTTTTTACCAAAAAATCACCAAGTTAGGTAGTTATATATTATGTATAAATGTTCTGGTTGGCCTGTTAAGTCCAGCTATACTGTTCATAATCCAAACTTCACCACCGGACATATGCCGATACAAGCGCCACAATGGATGCATGCCTTTCCAATGACAGCCTTTTTGTTACTGATGGTAATGCAGTTGTTGGGGCATTGTCCCACACAGACTCCGCAACCCATACATTTCAGGGAACGCCTGACGGACCTTTCCACGCTTGTCATGAACTTGCGTGCACTCTTTTCGTCATTGCCTCTTGCAGTGATGGTTCCCGAAGCAAATATCTGTGCACGATCATCACCGTTGTGTACTGATGCCACACCTTCGATATAAGCAGGCTTTCCGGCAGCACGTAGCTGTCCGGTAGTTTCAATAAGCTCCATGTCCAGTGCAATTCCAAAACTGCCTTCTGCAGACATTCCACCTTCACGGCATGGCCTGTATCCGGAGGTTACAGCAAAGTTCAGGTCGCCCTTTACTTTGCTTTTTGGTATGATATTGATTCCTTTCTGTTTTGCCACTTCTGCAATGGCAGGCGGCAGGTTCTGCCATCTCCACAGTCCGTGGTCCACCCACTCTTTTGAGAGTCCCATACGCTCGGCGTATGCAAGCAGGTAGTCATTAAGTCGTTTTTCCATCTGTGGGTGGGTCTGCTTCAGACGAAACAGGTCTGCCAGGGATGAGGACGGGCACAGCCAGCATCCGATCCTGTCAAAACCGCGCTCATACATTATGTTGTATGGCACCCCGGCCTTGAATATATAGAGCCAGACGTGCATTGCTGTCCAGTCCTGTATAGGAGATGCACCCACCTGGTTTCCCACCCATGGATTCTTCCAGACACGTTCACTCTTTGCCCTGGAATCGGACTCATACTTTCTCTGGCCGATAAAAGTGAGACATCCGTTCTCGTAGTTCTCTTCTATTATCTGTGTGATCGGCCCGAGCTTGCAGACTTTGCAGCACCAGCGTGCTTCCACAGATGGTGGTCCGAAACTGTCCACTGAATCCCAGAACGCTTCCTTTGCAGCTTTCGTCCTGAGAGGTTTCTGGTATAGTTCTACTATCTCTTCCACATTCTCGATGGTTTCCGGGAATTCCAGCCCGGTGTCCGCGAACAGCAGGTCGAAATCATCAATGCACTCGCTTGCCAGCTGCAGTACTGCAAGGCTGTCCTTGCCGCCGGAATAAGAGATAGTTACCGGCTTATTGACGGTATCTTTTACGTTTTTGATAAATGAATGGGCCTTTTCCTCAAAACGCTCGAGTATCTTCGAGTTTGCTTCCACGGCGTCATCCCATGTCTGGCCGCCTTCCGGAACATTCAGTTTTTCCGGTTTACCTTTCCAGCGGGTCTTGACACCGACTCCACGCTTTTGCTCCAGCATATCGCTGCCTGGCATCTTTGCGCGTCCGGCTGCTATGATGTCTCCTTCCGGTGTAAGTACTACGGTCTCATCGGAGATCTGTATCTCAGGGTCAGCATCAACGATCCCTGGTGCCAGGACGCTTGCTCCCTTTAATATGAAGCTAACAGCGCCACTGTCCAGTACGACCCATCCTTTCATTTCTTTCAGGTCCTTCCCTTCGAAAAGCCGCCTTACTCCGGGAAGTCTTGGTAACAGTACCCACTCAAGTTTATCTATCTCAAAACGGATGCTTCCAAGGACCTCTCCGTCAACGATGATCTCTTCCATCCTGTCATCGTATGGTGCCTTGTTCAGCACTACCAGATGTCCTTCTGGTATGAGTGGTGCGTTGAACTGTTTCACTGAAACAGCATTAATATGATCGATATCATACTGGAATGCCGGGCGTATGTCGGCAGGAGGGGTTACCTCTACCTTTTTAGTGGTTTCGCCACAACTGCATTTCTTCCCGAGCACAGGCACATTACAATTGCTGCACCAGTGGAGAAGCAGTTTTCCAAGATATACAGGTTTTGACATCGTAGATGGACACTGGAATAATACATAAATAGGTTTTGGGTGTTCCCCTTATATCAAAAGATTCTTGAGGCAAGCGATGACCTTGTAGTTGTACAGAACTTTGTGAAACTGCAATAGCTGCATGCAGGCATTTCTTTTTTTTCAGGCAGGACCCCATCTTTTATCGTATCTATGCGATTTCGGATCTTCAGGACCTGTCGGCGGTCTTCCGGTCGGATCTTTACCTGGCGGATATGTCCGTGCCTTGCATAATGGACAAAACCCTGATCGACAATTTTTCCATAGTTCTCCTCTAGGATCATAGCAAATGCCGCAATATGTATCCTGTCATTTCTCCAGACTCCGGAATCAGGGCATTTGCCTGTTCTGATACTAAGGGGGACCATATTTTCGCCATATTGTATAATTGCAGAGGGTATGCCGGTTAGCTTCAGCTTGTCAGAATGCAGTACCGGTTCTGTGCGTAATGGTCTGATCCGGCGTACGATCTCTTCTCGGCCATGAATGTTGATGGATTCTGAAAGGTTGCAGGCGATCTTTTCTATTTGTCCGGAGACAACGCTCTCGGCAGTTTCAAGCACTTTTAGGGGCAGGTCTCTCAGGTCGCTGGAGTATATCAGTTCCAGTTCGCCTTTTACACGTTCCATTTCGATGTTAAGCTCATCACAGATCGTCTGCATGTCGGATGTAGCTCTTTCAATTGCATCAGGGTAGCCAATTGCCAGCTCCTTTAACATCATGTGTTCGAGGTATTTGGGAGTTATCTCTGTCGTAAGCTCTTGCTTTCGGTGTTTGTAATATACCTGTCTTGGACACTTTAGGTAAAGGAGCAGTTCAGAAACATTTGCATGCAGTTTGAGATTTGTCAAGGGCATGATTTATAGAACATTATCGGCATTTTATAAATACTTGAACAACATAAGGATTTTTATTCGGCAATTGTCGTATAGTCGTTCGGTAAATATATATGTAGATTCCCCCTCTTGTTTAAAGAAGCATGACCGAAGATATGGCCCATGAGAACATCCGTCAGCGTCTGGCTGAAAAGATGGCAGGTGAGATCACATTATCTGAAAAGCCTGGAGAGGCTTTGAAGAAATGGCGATTGAACTTCGATATTGCCCAGACCGATCTATCAGGTTATCTTGGTGTATCTCCATCCGTGATCAGTGATTATGAAAGCGGCAGAAGGAAATCCCCCGGAACTCTTATTGTCAGTAAGATCGTAGATGCACTTCTGGAGATCGATACGTCCAAAGGCGGACAGAAGATCCATAGCTATGAAGGTATGCTTTACACCGATCCGGGCGCAAAGGCTGTGTATGCCACATATGAGTATACATATCCTATACAGCTTGCAAAGCTTGCAACCCTGATCGAGGCAGATGTTGTGAACAAAGGAGTAGAAAAACCTCTTTACGGTTTCACTGTTGTGGACAGTAAAAAGGCTATTCTTGAGCTTTCATCACATGAGTTCCAGAAACTGTATGGCTGGAGTACTGAGCGCGCACTGGTATTCACAAAGGTCTCTACTGGAAAGTCTCCTATGGTGGCTATCCGGGTCACTAACCTGAAACCCGGTGCAGTGGTCATTCATGGTATCAGAGGAAATCAGGTTGATCCGATGGCAAAGAAGATGGCGGAGATAGACAGGATTCCACTTCTTGCAACTACAATGGATATTGATGAGCTGGTGGATGTCCTGAAAAAGTACAGCCAGTATCATGTGATTGAGTGAAAAGTTCTTTTTCAGACATATCTTGAGAATTATAATACATCAAAAAGGTGAATAAAATAATGAGTGTAGGGATTGTCTCTTATGGTGCTTATATCCCAAAATACAGGATAAAAGTAGAAGATATCGCCCGTGTATGGGGAGATGATGCAGATATTCTCAGTTCAGGACTGATGGTTAATGAAAAATCAGTTCCTGACATGGATGAGGATACTGCTACAATTGCAGTAGAGGCTGCAAGATCCGCAGTAGCACGAAACAAAATTGATCCCAAACGCATTGGAGCCGTTTACACTGGTTCTGAAAGCCACCCTTATGCTGTAAAGCCTACCAGTACGATCGTAGCTGAGGCAATTGAGGCAACTCCAGCTATGACAGCAGCTGACTTTGAATTTGCATGTAAGGCGGGAACGGCTGCTATTCAGGCATGTATGGGTCTTGTTTCCAGTGGAATGGTTGATCTCGGTATGGCCATTGGTGCAGATGTATCTCAGGGGGCACCCGGGGATGCACTTGAATACACTGCTGCAGCAGGTGGTGTCTCCTACATTATCGGAAGCAAGGAATCCGAGATGGTGGCAGTTATTGAGGATACTTACTCATTTACAACCGACACTCCTGATTTCTGGAGGCGTGAGGGTATGCCTTATCCTGAGCACGGTGGCAGGTTCACCGGAGAGCCGGGATATTTCAAGCACGTAAGCGGTGCCGCAAAGGGTCTGATGGAAAAGATGGGCACATCACCTTCTGATTATGATTATGCTGTCTTCCATCAGCCCAATGGTAAGTTCCCTTCAAGGGTTGCCAAGATGCTGGGATTCAGCAAAGAACAGATCAAGCCCGGTCTGGTCGTACCAAGACTTGGAAACACCTATTCCGGTTCATGCATGATGGGTATTGCCGCAACACTTGATCAGGCAAAACCGGGTGACAGGATATTCGCAACAGCCTTCGGTTCAGGTGCCGGGGGGGATGCGTTCAGCTTCAGGGTGACCGACAAGATAGATGAGGTCCGTAATGCAGCACCCACAGTAGAGGGACTGCTGGCAGATCCGATCTATATGGACTATGCAATGTATGCCAAACACAAAGGAAAGATAAGGCTTGCATGAGGGGTGTTGATATGAGAGACGTAGCAATTATTGGTGTAAAGAACACAAACTTCGGAGAAATGTGGGACCGCTCCTTCAGGGACATCGTTGTGGAAGCAGGTGTCGGGGCTATTGAGGATTCAGGAGTTAGCGGTGACAGGCTTGACGGCATGTATGTCGGTAACATGAGTGGCGGACAGTTCGTTGAACAGGAACACATCGGTGCTTTGATAGCAGATTATTCCGGCCTGTCACTTGATCTTCACGTTCCTTCAACACGTGTGGAAGCAGCATGTGCTTCAGGTGGCCTTGCATTCAGGCAGGCAGTCATGGCAGTGGCCTCAGGTCATGAGGATATTGTGATGGCAGCAGGTGTTGAGAAGATGACCGATGTCTCATCCACAGGAGCTTCCGCAGCACTGGCAGCTGCAGCAGACCGCGAGTGGGAAGGTATAATGGGTGCAACATTCCCGGGTCTTTATGCAATGATCGCAAGGATGCACATGCACAAGTATGGCACGACCAGCGAACAGATGGCATCAGTTGCTGTGAAGAACCACAAGAACGGTTCAATGAACCCTATCGCACAGTACAAGAGCCCGATTACAGTTGACAGCGTACTGAATTCAATCATGGTGGCAGACCCGTTACACATATTCGACTGTTCTCCGATAACTGATGGTGCTGCAGCAGTTGTTCTGGCCCCTGCTGATATCGCACACGAATATACGGATACTCCTATTTACATCAAGGCAACAGCACAGGCAAGTGATACTATTGCACTACACGACCGTCGCGACATCACAACGCTTGATGCATCTGTTGCAGCAGGCAGGCGTGCATTCGAGATGGCAAAAATGACGACCGATGACATCGATCTTGTAGAGGTACATGACTGTTTCACCATTGCCGAAATATGTGCCATCGAGGATCTTGGCTTTGCAAAGAAAGGCGAGGGTGGAAAGATGACCGAAGAAGGGGTGACAGCAATTGGTGGTAAAATAGCTGTGAACACTTCAGGTGGTCTGAAGGCATGTGGTCATCCTGTAGGTGCTACCGGTATCAAGCAGGTCGTAGAGGTGACTCATCAGTTGCGTGGTGAGGCCGGAGGACGTCAGGTTGATGGCGCAGAGGTTGGAATGACCCATAATGTGGGAGGTTCCGGCGCGACAGCAGTTGTACACATTCTGGCGAGGGAGAGGTGATGTCGATGTCTGTAGCAAGATTCTGGAGAAAGCAGATAAACAGGTATAATCTTGTTGGAACACACTGCAATACCTGTGATTCATACTATTATCCTCCACGTAACGTATGTCCAAAATGCAGGCGTGAAGGGGAGATAGAGTCACACAAGTTCTCAGGTCCCGGAGAGGTAGTGACATACACTGTCATACACACAGCAGCAGAAGGCTTTGAACACCAGGCCCCATATGTGCTTGGGATCGTCCAGCTGGATGAGGGTCCAAGGTTTACTTCACAGATCATCTGCAACCCTGAGGATGCTCATATTGGAATGAGGGTCAAACCTGTGTTCAGGAAGCTCGGCGAGAGCGGTGACAAAGGTATGATCTACTACGGAACCAAATACGTTCCTGCATAAGATGATAGAGATCGAGATCAAAGTGCGTGCTGCCCATGGTCCTGTCAGGAACAGGATTCTGGAAATGGGTGCACTCAAGGTCCGCACCGAAGATCACCTTGATGTTTATTACAATGCACCTCATCGTGATTTTGCAGAAACTGACGAAGCATTGAGATTGCGCAGTGTCAATGGTGGCACGCGCATGACCTACAAGGGCAGGAAGCTTGACAGCGTTTCCAAGACAAGGGAGGAATTCGAGACTCCTGTGGACGGGGAAGCTGCGAAGGGTATTCTTGTCTCCCTCGGTTTTTTTGAATCCGGTATTGTGAAGAAAACACGTGATATCTACAGGTACGGAGACATCACTATTTGTCTTGACTTAGTGGAAGGGCTTGGCGAGTTCGTAGAAGTGGAATACGTTTCGGGTTCGGATATTGATTCTCACAGGGATCGTTTGTTCGAGTTCATTGAAAGCATCGGATTAAAAAAAGAGGATTCCATCAGGACATCCTATTTTGAGATGCTGATGGGGGAGTAAAAGGAGAATTTTTTCTCCTTTCTTTGATTTTTACACTTTTTACATTTTACTTATTTTTGCAAATGTGATCGTAAGATCACATTATGCTGTTTCCGGCACCAGTACCTTTCTCAGGTTGCAACAGGATAGCTTTCCCATCCTCGTCTGTTCCTGCAAGTACCATGCCGTTGGACTCAACTCCACAGAGCTTTGCAGGTGCGAGGTTTGCAAGTACAAGTACCTGCCTGCCAGGAAGTTCCTCAGGCGAGTGTGACTCTTTGATACCGGCAACTATCTGGCGTGGTTCTTCTTCACCAATGTCTACCTGCATCCTGAGCAGTTTCTTGGATTTCTTTATCTCCTCAGCGGAAACAATGGTTCCCACGCGTAGGTCAAGTTTTGAAAAGTCATCAAATGTGATCAGTTCTTTCATCTCCTTAGTTTCTTCTTTTTCTTCTTTGCCACTCTGTTTTGCAATGGCTTCCTTAACTCTTCCAGATGCAATGGCTTCCATCTGATCGGTTTTATCATCTTCTATCTTATCAAAGAGGATGGATGGTTTTTCAAGTGGTGTGCCGGCCTTTACGAGCTCGGTGGCCTCGTCATATCCAGTTTCATGCACATCGGTCGACATTCCTATCTGTTTCCATGCATCTTCCATTTTTTCCGGCAGAATCGGCTCAAAGAGAAGGCATAGTGCTTTTGCGATCTGCATACAGTTTGCAATGATCTCTCCACATGCTTCCTTATTCTCTTTTATGAGCTTCCATGGTTCATTGGACTGGAAGTAACTGTTTCCGTATGATGCCAGTGCCATTACTTTGTCAGCATATTTCTTGAACTCGTAGTTTTCCATGGCCTCATTTGCAGCTTCGATGGTCGAATCTATCTCGTCCAGAGTATCCTGTCTGATCTTACCTGCAGGGATCTCCTTGAAGTTCTTGTGTGTGAACAGGAGTGTTCTGTATAGGAAGTTTCCAAAAACGCCAACAAGTTCTGTATTGATCTTGTCCTGGAAGACCTTCCATGAGAAGTTCAGTTCCTTGGTGTGGGACGTGTAGCTTGCCAGGTAGTAACGAAGCAGATCGGGGTGGAACCCGTGGTCAAGGTAATCTTCTCCAACCCATACGACATATCCGCGGCTCTTTGAGAATGTCCTGTCCTCTATTTTCACCATTCCTGATGCAACCACTGACCAGGGCTGGCTGTATCCGGCACCTTTCAGCATTGCCGGCCAGAATATGCAATGGTGGTATATGATATCTCCGCCGATGAAGTGTACGATCCTGGAATCTTCTTTCCAGAACTTCTCCCAGCTCTCGTTGTTTGCCTTAGCCCATTCTTCAGTGAATGCGATGTATCCGATAGGTGCATCCACCCATACGTAGACCACAAGGTCATCATGCCCCGGGAAGCGTACACCCCAGTCAAGATTCCTTGTGATGCACCAGTCGGTCAGTTCCTGTTTGACCCATCCCAGTGCATAGTTCCTTGCATTGAGGGTACCTTCGAGTTTTTCGAGATGTTCTATCAGGAAGTCCTTGAATTCGGAAAGCCTGAAGAAAAAATGTTCCTGCTTCCTGTATTCTGCAGGTCCCCCACATGTGGTACATGTTGGTTTCTCAAGTTCACCGGGTTCGAGATGTTTTCCGCATCCCTGATCGCACTCATCTCCCCTTGCTTCTTCCTTGCAGTGAGGGCATGTTCCTTTCACATACCTGTCCGGAAGGAAACGGTCACATGAAGGGCAGTATGCGATCTCGATGGTTTTCGGGAAAACATGGCCGTTCTCGATAAGCCTGTTGACAATTTCAGTGGTACGTTCGTGGTTTGTCGGATCATCGGTGGTGCCGAATGCATCGAACATTACACTCATTTGCTTGAAGGTCTCATCGAAATGCTTGTGGTATATCCTGATAAGTTCCTTGGGCGTGGTGTTCAGTTCTTCGGCGTTGAATACGATAGGTGTTCCGTGAGTGTCGGAACCACATACGAAAGTGACTTCCTGTCCTGTTTTTCGGAGGGATCTTGTGAATATATCTGCCGGGATATATGTTCGCAAATGGCCGACATGTGCCTTTCCATTTGCATATGGAAGTCCGCATGTTACAAGGACAGGTTTATCTGATGGGAATTTGGACATCTTTTATCTCCATTATTATTAGTTTCCTTTTGCATGGTCTGCAATAATAAAATATATTTCGCTTATAGTATCAACAAGAGAAGCTTTTTGAATGTTCAGGTCAATCTACAATATATACCAGAGGTATTTAATGACCGATAGTGAAGAACCCGTTAATAAAAAAGACGATACTGAGGAACTTCGGGAAGAGGTTCTGGTAGAATCGACCGAGGAGGTTCCGGATCTCGGGGCATTTGAGATGACCCCGGAACCCGAGTATACGGAGATACTGGACAACGCCCACGAGGAATGTGACCTGATGGAAAACGTTGTAGTGCCTTCGGCTGAGTCTCTTGAAGAAGATATCGAAGCATACAATCCTCCTGTAGAGGTCACTGAAGCGCCACTCGGAGGGGCAGAGGAAAAGGTCTCTGAAAGGGTTGAAGTTACAGAGAATACCGCTCCATCTCTGGCCGGAGCAAATGAACCTACTATTACCCCAGCTCCAAAAAAGAGCCATAGGTTGCAGTATGCTGCATTGCTAATCGCTCTGGTCCTGATAATTGGTGGTAGCTTTGCGGTAATTTATCTGTCCTTTGGTGGCGAGCTCTATGCTCCCAATGACAGGGTTGCAGTGATCTATGTCCAGGGAACAATGCTTACAGGTAATCTTCCTTCAGGGTTTGGATATGCAACATCAGAGGATGTCTGTAACAGCCTGCGTAAAGCTGCAGCCGATGAGAGTGTTAAGGCCATTGTACTCAGGGTTAACAGCGGAGGCGGTTCGCCGGCAGCTGCCGAGGAGATCATAACTGAGATCGAGAATCTACAGGCGCAGGGGGTTCCTGTAGTGGTTTCCATGGGCGATGTGGCTGCAAGCGCAGCTTACCATATTTCCGCACCGGCTGATCTGATCCTGGCAAACCCTTCTTCCATCACCGGAAGCATAGGTGTGATTGGTGTCTATACGAACCGCTCGGAGTTCTATGATAAAGAGGGTGTAGACTTCTACGTCTCAAAATCCGGCGAGTTCAAGGATATGGGTGGTGACTGGAGAGGACTGACATCCGAGGAGAAGGAGTATGCTGACACGGTGGTTCTCAAGGTCTATGACCTGTTCATTACCAGTGTTGCAGAGCACCGTAACATGACGAAGAGCGAGGTTAAGGATATTGCCGATGGTCGTATCTATGTGGCTACGGATGCAAAGGATATAGGGCTGATCGATGATTTTGGCAATCTGTACGATGCCATTGATGCTGCTGCTGAACTTGGCGGTATCGAAGGTGAACCTGCGGTATATTATATCAACAGGCCATCAATCTCAAGCCTACTTTTCGGCACAGAGGAGACGTTCTCAAAAGATACTGTAAAACAGCTGGCAAGTTATTATGAGGAAAGCCCGGTTGGAGTGATCGTCGAGTGATCGGCGTTCAATCTTTTTGTTTTTGATTTGAAGTTATTTGAAAACTGAAGTGATCTTTCTATCGATCACTTTCATCCCATATGTGAGAGCTCCCATCCGAGATGCTCCTTGATTATTGTGTATGCCATCTGTGGCGGGAATGCTCCTACTTCTGTGATTATCATGTCGATGTACTCTGCAGGGGTTATGTCGAATGCAGGGTTTTTGACCTTAACATTTGGAAGTTCTGCAAGGATATTCTGATCAATGACCTCCTGTGCTGACCTTTCCTCAATGTCTATCATATCTCCCAAGATCGTGTTCGGGCTGAACTTGAACGTCTCAGCAACACTTAATACATTCTTTCTTGCTTCATGTGCTGCATGTGCCAGCTGGGAGGTCCCTATCTTGTTCACGAGGGCACCGTTGACTGTAATGGCATCAGCACCGACTATTACTGTGTCGACTTCTTTCATGCAATACCTGACCGCAGAATCCACGATCAGTGTGGTTGGGATTCCATAATCGTTAAGTTCTCTGATGGTGATGAATCCCTGTCTCCTCGGACGTGATTCGGTAGCAATGACCGAGATTTCCTTGCCCTGTCTGAATGCTGTGGATATGACAGAAAGAGCTGCATGGGAATTGCAGTGTGTCATGATCACATCGCCGTCATGTATTCTTTTAGCACCGATCTTTCCCATCCTCTCAAGGGCTTCTCCTGCCTGTTTGAGGAACACTTCCGCGTTGTTCAGGATCTCTTCCCTTGCTCCGGTAATATCTTCAGAACGATGGCGTTTTGTGATCTGCACTGCATTAGGTAGCGATACGGCAGTGGGGCGTGTCTGAATAAGTATGTTGGCAGCCTCATCCACCTTCTTGTTGAAATCTTTTATGTTGGTGACCTTAAGATCCAGTACATAATCACGAAGTGCAGCAGAAGCAGCTTCGGCTATTCTTCCTGCTCCGCGTATTTCCATCGTCCTGATCTTCTCTGCTGTGTCAAGTAATTGCTGCATAATGATATATTGGAAGTGAATCCATTTATATGTATTCGGTTTATGACTTTTGTTGATTTCTGTTCGTTCTTTTTTGCTTTATATTTCTGACAATATGTGCATCAGTAGGGTATCAAGTGTGATATTTGCTGAGTTCAAATCCGTTTCTATTATATCAAATCAGGACAATTGTCCAAGTATGAAAGCAATGATATCGGTAAATCCTGCTACGGGGAAGGTCAATGGTGAGTTTGAAATGCACTCTCCTGAAGAGGTTGATGCAATCCTCAAAAAAGCAGTTAGGGCATTCGTGGAATGGAGATCACTTGCTGCGGCGGAGCGGGCAGTTTATCTCGAGGAGGTTGCTGCTGTGCTTCGAAAGAACAAACAGGAACTCGCAGAGATAATTACAAAGGAGATGGGCAAACCCATAAAACAGGCTGTTCCAGAGGTTGAAAAATGTGCGACCATGTTCGATTATTTCGGAGAGAACATTGAATCTCTCCTTAAACCCGATGAAGTTGATGATGATCCTTCTGCTCTTATCTCTTTTGAGCCCATGGGTGCCATACTTGCCATCAAGCCCTGGAATTTTCCTCTATGGCAGGTCCTTAGTGCTGCTTCTCATGTTCTCGCAGGTGGGAACACCATGGTCCTGAAGCACTCCAGTTATGTTCCGATGTGTGCACTTAAGATCCAGGAGATTTTTGAGAAGGCAGGTGTTCCGGAGGGTGTCTTCCAGACACTTCTTGTGGACGGGACCACGGCATCCTCACTGATCTCAAGGCCGGAGATCGCAGCAGTTTCATTTACCGGCAGCCTTCCTTCGGGCCAGAAAGTTGCCGAAGCAGCCGGCAGGAACATGAAGAAATGTGTTCTTGAGCTTGGTGGTAGCGATCCCTTCATCGTACTGGAAGATGCAGATGTTGATGAGGCTGCAAAGGTTGCGGTCGCAGGTCGTTTTATAAACACGGGCCAGACCTGTATCTCTTCCAAGCGCTTCATTGTGGAAGAATCAGTTGTTGATGAGTTTACTTCCCTCTTTGTGGGGAAGACGCGCGAACTCAAACTGGGCGACCCCTTGGATCCCGAAACAGACCTTGGGCCTCTGGTCAGCGAGGACCAGGTCTTACTTCTTGAAGAACAGCTCCGTGAAGCAGTTACAATGGGTGCAAATGTGGAACTTGAGGGCGGCAGTGTGGAAGGGCAAGGTTACTATTTTTCACCGGTGGTACTTTCCGGTGTGACCGCAGAAATGGAGGTTATGAAGGAAGAGACATTCGGACCGATCGCTCCTATCATTTCAGTTAAGGATGAGAATGAGGCTTTGAAGATTGCGAATGCAACTGAGTTTGGTCTGGGTGCAAGTGTCTGGAGCTCCGATGAAGTGAAAGCGTCCTCTCTTGCCTGTCAGATAGAGGCCGGTGTTGTTGGTGTGAATGGCTTTTTCAGGCCTCAGGCGAACATGCCTTTTGGAGGTGTGAAGAAAAGCGGAATCGGAAGAGAACTTTCAAAGTTCGGTTTCTATGAATTTATGAACATCAAGTCCACAAGAGTGTACTGATGGTCAGACAGTGGTTTATGTATATTAGGAAGCTTTTCAATGAAGCCCTTAAAGTGTCCCGATGATATCCCTGAGGGTCTTCAGCATCTTGTTCCAAAGCGTTTTGATGCTATAGGAGACGTTGCAGTTGTATCCCTGCCCTCCGAACTGGAAGAATACCGGTCTTCCGTTGCAGAGTATATGGCCTCAAAAAGGGGCAATATAAAGGCAGTGCTTAACAAGGTGACAAAACTGGAGGGTGACCACCGGGTCGCAGGTTTCGAACTTCTGCTTGGTGACAGTTCGATAACGACACATGTGGAATTCGGATTTAGGTACAGGTTGGATCTCAAGGATGTCTTTTTCAATGGAAGGCTTGCTTTCGAGAGAAAAAGGGTGACTTCCATGGTCTGTGAAGGTGAGGATGTACTTGTACCTTTCTGCGGGGTTGGGCCGTTTGCAATTCCTGCCGCAGGAAAGGGTGCAAAGGTCATTGCAATTGAGAAAAACCCGGCAGCTTGCAGGTGGCTTGATGAGAATGTCCGGCTGAACCATGTGGAAAACAACATCGATCTGATCCTTGCAGATGCATCATCCATGGGAAATTTTCTAGATACTGAGTTTGACCGGGCGATCATTCCTGCACCTTACGGGATGGACCATTTCCTTGGATATGTGCTTCCTCTGGTGAAGGATGGTGGTAATCTGCATTTCTATACGTTCAAGGCCCGGGAAGAGATCGAAGAGTTCATCAACGATTGTTTGGAAATAGGACTTGATGTTACCGGTTATCGAAGGTGTGGAAATGTTGCTCCCGGCATTGGCAGGTGGGTGCTGGATATGACTAAGTTGTGATCTTCATCTTTCTGTGATGTGCAGGTGGTAAAGATTATTAGTTGTGCTATTCTAATTGCTGTGAAAAGTTTGTGAGCTATAAATTGCACTATACATTACTTAATACCTATAACTGAAACCAAAATCAACTCACTATCGGAGCTCTTTGATCATGCAAACTACTATCGATAAGGAAAGTCCTGCTAATATAATCATAATCTGTTCTGTTGTTGACATGGCAGGCCAGAACATAAAAGGCCATCTGCTTGAGCTAAGGGAATGGGACAAACTTGAGGTTCCTTCTTCTCTGGCCGAAGATGTGTCCGAGATCTACGAAAGTGACAATTTCCAGATCGTTGAGGTCAAAGAGCATCATATCTACCAGGACGGGGTCGATAGGAAGTTAAAGGAGGCAGGATTGCCCTGTGATCTGATCATCTTTGCTTCAAAACACAGGAGTGCTGATGGGAGGCGTTTGCTTACATCCCATTTCACTGGGAACCCGGGGTCTGCTGATTTCGGTGGAAATCCCGGTGAGCTGTCAAGGGCAGCTCCCTTTGCTTTGCGTTCTATTCTTTTCTCAATGTCTGAACGTGCAGATGAGATCAGTTTTGATGTGTCCATGGAGTCGACACATCATGGTCCTTCAGACCTGAACGTTCCTTCTGTGTATGCTGAGATCGGGAGTTCGGAATCTGAATGGGTCAATACTGATGCAGGAGCTATAGTTGCACGTGCCATCCTTGATGTGAAGCAGGATAAATGTCCTGTGGCTCTTGGTTTTGGTGGTGGGCATTACGCTGCAAGGCAGACAAACCTTATTTTCGGTTCTGACGTGACATTCGGGCACAACTTCCCTGACTACCAGATACAGCACGTGGACGGGGAACTTTTCAGGCAGGCAGTTGTAAAATCAGGTGCAGATCTTGTGTATTGTGACAGGAAGTCTATGCCATCTAAGGACAGGGAAAAAGTTAGTGAACTGGCAGAATCATCAGGTCTTGAGCTGCTCAGGGAGAGCGACATCATGGAAATGAAGGGACTGGACCTTGAGGACTTCAGGATATTTCTGGACAAGGTAAGGGAGCATGATCCTTCTGGACGTGTGAAGTTCTCCGAAGGTATAAGGAAAAGGCTTAATGAGAAGCGATCTGACAAAAGGGTCCGGGAAGCTGTGTCCGTCATAACACTAAAGGTGGACTCCGGGCTAATCAAACTTACAAATTCTGTGGACCTTGAATCTTTGAAGAAGGTACTCCAGAGCTCGGATATGGTTTATTTTGAGTTGGCGGATGCAACTGTCTCAAATATGTTCTTCACTTTCTGGAAGCAAGATGCAGAGAGTTCCCTTACCTTTATAGTAAACGAATGCATTAAAATACTAAAAGAACGTTATGATACTGAATACATTTTCGATGAAAATGTATTATGCATTACGGATGATAGGTTCAACCCCGATCTCGCACGTAAGATGGGAGTTCTTCCCGGTCCCATGTTCGGGAAATTGGCTGGAGGCGAGTCAGTTACAGTAGATGGAAGGACCATTGGGCCAGAAATGGTACGTGAGAGGGTTAAAAAAAGCTTTGTGATAAATAACGCAATCTTTTGAATTGATGGTGGTATATTTAAATTAGATCTAACATGTGTATTGCAGTAGTACTGTATAATACCAATAATACATTTGATCATTTCGCTATAGTGGAGGATAAGTTATGAAATCCATAGTAGAAGAGGCATTGGCAAGGTCTGTAGAAGAGGGTGATATTCTTTCCGGTAACCCGCAACAGAATGACATCAATGCAGAACTCGAAGAGATGTTACGGGATCTGCAGACAAATATCAAG
>JBNJIC010000004.1:0-29126 GCA_051749005.1 Halobacteriota archaeon
ACCTTTCTCGTTGGAACGCATGGTAAGTGCACTTTCCCTGCGCTGCTCAACTGTTATACCAAAATCTGATTGTTCTTCAAGGAACCTTGGAGGGCTGGTCTTTCCGATAAGCACATCGTTTGGACCTACAATTGTCTCAGGGTTCACAAGACCGTCAATGTCGAGGTTTGCATATGCTTCTGCACTGCGGGCACCCCTGAACTCGGAGTCCGGGATCTCGAACTTGTCTTCCTGTCCACCAGGATAGCGACGTTCCTCTCCCTCGAATGTCCTCAGGAAGTGGCTTCTTCCAAGACCTCTCTGGATGGAGCCTTTGTTAAAGACCAGTGCATCTTCAATGTTGTGTCCTTCGTATGACATGACAGCAACAACGAAGTTCTGCCCTGCAGGACGATCATCAAAGTGGATTGAATCACATGTGTGAGTGCGTGTAAGTGCTTTCTGAGGATAGTGAAGTACGTGTGCACGCGTGTCCGGTCTGAGCTTGATGTTAGAGGTGGATACACCGATACACTGCTTGATCATCGCTGCACCCATAGTGTTCCTAGGAGATGCATTGTGCTCAGGATATGGAACCATACCGGTACAGATACCAAGCATAAGGGAAGGATCGATCTCAAGATGGGTGTGCTTTGGAGTGAGATCTGATTCATAAAGACCGATGAAAGCATTCTCCTCTTCCTCAGCGTCCAGATATTCGACGTAGCCCTGTGCCACAAAGTCAGTGAATGCCAGTTCGCCTGAATTAACTTTCTCTATATGTTCGCCTGTGACAAGAGGTACACCATCTTCAACGACGATCAACGGTCTTCTTGCACGACCCATATCCGAGTTTATAATCACTTCATGAATGTCCTCATACAAAGTCACATTCAGCTGGGGAGATAGCATACCATTTCGGCGCTGTTTCCTGATATCTTCAACGAGTTCTACCGGATTATTGTGTGTACCGATAAGCTCACCGTCAAGGAATACCTTTGCTTCAGTCATTAAATAACACCTCCTTTGTCATCACCGATGGGGTCAGCATTCTCGTCCATAAGCTCATGATATTCATCATTTGTTTTGTGAGGCACAGTCTCCTCAGGAACTATCTCAAGTTCTTCTGCATAGATGACATCGGCAGAAATATCAAGTATCTTTTCAGGGACGTACAGTTCAACAGGATTAACTCCGATACCATGAAGGATGTTCTTGATAGCATCAACATCTTCCGCTCCTGTTGAAAGCTCTACCATCTGTGCAAAGTTCTTCACAAGACCACAATTAGGACCTTCAGGGGTCTCTGACGGACAAAGACGTCCCCATTGGGTAGGGTGCAGGTCACGGGCCTCGAAGTGAGGCTGTGCTCTGGACAATGGGGATATAACACGTCTCAGGTGTGAAAGGGTTGAAATGTAGTCAGTACGGTCCAGCAACTGTGACACACCACTTCTGCCACCCACCCAGTTACCTGTAGCAAGTGGGTGCTGCAACCTGTCTGTAAGGACATCGGCACGCACAAGGGTTGCCACGTTCAGTTCCCTGTTCCTCATATTAGCCCTCTCAAGCTGGTATTTCACATCACGTGCAAGACGGTTGAAAGCAACCCTGAACAGGTCTTCCATAAGATCACCTGTAAGTTTCAGCCTCTTGTTCGAGTAGTGATCCTTATCATCAGCGTTTCTCCTTCCAAGTGCAAGTTCGAAGCATGATTCTGCCATCCTTCCAAGGAAGTGGGCCTTTGCGATCCTGTCTGCAGGATCATTACCAAGGTGCGGCAGAAGATAACGGTCAATTACATAATTTGCACGCTTCATCTGGTATTCCCTTGCCTGACCTGATGCCACACGACCACCGATCTTCTCGATAGCATCCTCAACGGTGTGAACTTCAGCTTCCTCAAGGTTCTCGAACATGAACTTCATGATCTCCTGATCAGTTGAAACAACTTTCACGACATCTTCATCGGTCTCGATTCCAAGAGCACGAAGCAATGTGATAAAGTTGATACGACCTGAGATGGAAGGGAATGATACCTCCAGAAGAGATTTTCTGCCTCTCTCCACAACTACCAGGGCCCTGTAACCCCTCCTCTGGGAGAAAACCTTGGCCACCTCGATGGTATCACCATAGCGCTCACCAAACTCTGCAAGGATCTTGTTAGGTGCAAGGTCTTCCAGAGTCATTACGACACGCTCGGTTCCATTGATAATAAAATATCCTCCCGGATCGAGCGGATCCTCACCATGCTGGATCATTTCAGCATCGTTGATGTCAACCAGATTGCAGATATCCGATTTGATCATTACGGGAAGCTGTCCGATCTTGGCTTCCCTTGGTTCCTGTTCCTCACCATTCTGTACAACAGACATCTCCAGGAAAAGGGGAGCTGAATAGGAAAGGTTACGTAACCTGCCCTCGTTCGGGTACAATTTTTCAATTGCACCGTCTGCTTCCTTTACAACCGGATTTTCCACCCTTATTCTGCCAAGTTTCACATAGATATCCTCAAGATCTGTCTCGATTATACCCTGCTCATCAATGATCTTCTGGAGACCAGATTTGAGAAACTTGTTGTAAGAGTCAATGTGATGCTGCACAATCTTGTCCTTTGTAAAATAGGCCTCTGATAATATGCTTGTATCTAATGCGATGATAGCACCCTCTTTTAATTAATTGGATATTTTGGAGTAATAAAGCGATTATTGTTATTTGACACGGTGTCCGCCGGAAGGTACACAGTGTTGACTAGACCAACTGAAATGCAATATAAATTCAGCATACAGAGGCCAAAAAAAGTAGAGAAAGAATAAACGGAATGTCTCAAATTTGAAACCTCATGTTCACTCTATTACATATCTGTAATACAGTGCATCACCTGCAGTCTGACTATTACGAGTGATCTTAACAACGTCGCCAGGCATAGCGTCAATTTCCTGTGCGATAGGATCGGTTACTTTTAATTTAGGTAACTGCTCCCTCTCAACATTATAGTTTTTCAGGACAGTTCTCAGTTCATCCTCATCCATAATCTCATGATTGGGGATTAATTCGTGGTCAAGCAGGCTGAACTTGTTCAAATTTATTCCTCCTTAAAAATATGCAAGCAAAATCTTCCCGGATTGCTGGCGGTGCTGGCGGGCTCGTAGGGATTTGAACCCTAGACCGTCTGGTTAAAAGCCAGACGCTCTGCCTGACTAAGCTACGAGCCCATTGTGATTCATTGTCGGGTGCCACATATACTATGCCTCACGCGACGGGACTACAAGGGAATGATGTTATATAACAGTTTCCCTCCACACACCTTTGAAAGTTGTACACAAGGCAAATAAGCATCAAACATATAAAAAATATAGCATTTTGTGAATAACAAGAACAAATGCGATTCAATAGCTATATATAATATAATTTTCTAACTTTACAAAGTTATAGGTTTGAATACATAAGCAAATGGCCCGGACCTTATATCGAACTAGCAAATAAGAGAAGAGAAACCAAAAGACAACTTACCGGAAGTGAACTTTCAGGGAAAGATATGCAGGACAATTATGTCCCGCACTCCCAGCCTTCCATGTATTCGGTCTGGTGAGATTCAAGTTCATCAATTTCTATACCCATTGACTTAAGCTTCAGTTCAGCGACATACATGTCAAGATCACGAGGTACCGGATGAACCCCTGCCTCAAGTTTGTTCTCTGTAATGTACTTTACACATTGTGCCTGATTTGCAAAGCTCATGTCCATAACCTCTGCGGGATGTCCATCACCTGCTGCAAGGTTCACAAGTCTTCCGTCGGCAAGCACGTTGATCTTCCTGCCCCCTACATTATATTCCTTGATATTGTTCCTGACGATCTTTATTGAATCAGCCATTGCAGTTAGCTCCTCAAGGTTGATCTCCACATTGAAGTGACCGGAGTTTGCAAGGATCGCACCGCTTTTCATTACTTCAAAGTGCTTTCTAGTAAGAACATCCACGTTACCTGTAGTTGTTACAAAAATGTCACCATATTTTGCAGCTTCTGTCATTGACATTACACGGTGGCCATCCATACGTGCTTCAAGTGCCCTTATCGGATCGACCTCTGTAACGATAACATCAGCACCAAGCCCGGATGCACGCATTGCTGCACCCTTTCCACACCAGCCATAGCCGCCTATTACAACAGTCTTTCCTGCAACAAGCAGGTTGGTGGTTCTCATGATACCATCCCAGGATGACTGGCCGGTACCATAACGGTTATCAAAAAGGAACTTGGTCATTGCATCATTGACTGCAATTACCGGCATCTTAAGAGCACCGTCCTTGTCCATTGCCTTGAGCCTGTGTATACCTGTTGTGGTCTCTTCACAGCCACCAAGGATCTCAGGGATCATGTCCTGACGCTCGGTATGAAGCTTGAAAATAAGGTCTGCACCGTCATCAATCGTGATGTCAGGCTTCATATCAAGCACTTTATCAATGGCTTCATAATATTCATCAGCGCAGCAGTCATATTTTGCGTAGCATTCTATGTTATCCCTTGTGTTAAGGGCAGCTGAGACATCATCCTGTGTGCTAAGCGGGTTACATCCGGTAATTGCTACCTCCGCACCACCTATTGCAAGGGTCTCGACAAGAGCAGCAGTCTTTGCCTCGACATGAAGCGCCATTGCGATCCTGTGCCCTTTAAGAGGCTGCTCGCGCTCAAAGTTCTCCCTGATGATAGACAGAACAGGCATGTGGTTACGTACCCAGCCAATCTTCATATCACCGGATTCTATCAATTCTTTTTCACTCATATTTGGACCTCCAGCTTAAAGCGTAATATAGTCAATATAAAGTATAACGTGAACATTCCAATAGATGAACAGCCTTATTATTTCTTCGAATCCACGCGGGACATAAGGTCAGCTGCTGTCTCACGGGCCTCATCGATGACCTTCTGTTCATCCATGCAAAATACCCTGTAGTCATCCATAAGCACCTTACCGTCAATAATAGTGGTCCTCACATCACTGCTTCCTGCAGAATATACAAGGTGTGAAGGAACATCATACAACGGATTAAGATGTGCTTTGTTCATGTCAACAATAATTACATCTGCATTATAACCTTTCCTTATCATTCCGCTCTTGATACCAAGGGCCTTTGAACCATTGGCAGTTGCCATCTCAAGTACCTGCCTTGCAGGAAGTGCCATAGGATCCATGTTGTTTACCTTTTGGAGCAGTGCTGCAGCCTTCATTTCCTCGAACATGCCAAGATTATTGTTGGAAGCGCAGCCATCGGTACCAAGGCAGACATTTGCTCCGCGGTCAAGCAACTTTGTCACAGGAGCAATACCTGATGCCAACTTCATATTACTTACAGGATTATGGGAAATGTTCACATTGTTGTTGCGAAGAATATCCATATCACCATCAGAGAGCCAGATACAATGTGCTGCCAGCACATCAGGACCAAAGAAATCAATGCTGTCCAACATGTTCACAGAACACATGCCATATTGCTCTTTCATCTGGTTCAGCTCAGTCTCGGTCTCAAGCACATGGATGTGGATCTTCGCATTGTCCTCTGTAGCCTGTTCCCTCACCTTTATGAGGAACTCCTTTGAGCAGGTGTTCGGAGCATGCGGACCATACATAGCAGAGATCCTTCCGTCTGCCTTCCCATTCCACTCATTGACGAAAGACTTACCTTCTTTCAGTTCCTTCTTGCCTTTTTCTTCATCCCAAAGTTCGATCATCCCATAGGAAAGAGCAGCTCTGAGACCTGATGTCTCAACTACCTTCCCGACCGCGTCCATGAAGAAGTACATGTCTGCAAATGCGATAGTTCCGCCTTTGATCATTTCAAGACATGCAAGACGAGTACCTGCATAGACGTCCGATGCAGTGAGTTCGGCCTCTGCAGGCCATATGTGATTCTCGAGCCAGTCGGAGAGAGCAAGGTCGTCTGCATATCCCCTGAAAAGTGTCATTCCTGCATGAGTATGAGTGTTCACGAAACCGGGCATAACGACGCTGCCCTTTGCATCGATAACACTGTCAGCGATCTCTTCGGTCTTTTCGCAAACATCCGTGATCTTTCCATCCTCTATGACAACAACACCATTTTTGATGTTGTCAGCAGAAGGATCCATTGTAAGAATATAACCGTTCTTTATTATGATATCAGCCATGATGATCCCTGTACCTGTGATTGTGATCAGCAGGAGGTCTCTTCCTCCAGTGCATCAAGATATTGATACATTATCTTAAGTCTGTCCTCTGCGATCTTCCTTGCAGTGGCAGTATTTAAGCGCTCCATTATTTTAAAAGGTTTCATTTCCATGTATTCGGCAAAGCCATCCAGAGGATCATCAGCATAAGCGTTCTTTGATGATTCTTTCTCAACACCGCCGGAATGCTTTAAGCACCTCAGTGCACCCATGGACATAACTGCCCTGAATATACCTATAGCTCCGAGAGCATCGATACGATCTGCATCCTGCAATATCTGCCCCTCAAGAGACTCAGCTTTATGCCCACGACTGAACCTGTGAGTCTTTATGCAGGAAACAACATGCTCAACTGTAGAAGCATCAATGCCTTCCCCTAAAAGAAAATCGCGGGCTATCTCTGCACTATATACAGAATGATCTCCGCCTTCGTGGTGCTCCCTGACAACACCAACATCATGAAGAAGGGCCGCAAGCCTGATGACCAGAAGGTCACCGCCTTCATGTGCCCGTATCTTCATGCATGTGGCTTCCACACGTTCGATGTGTGACATCTCATGAGAGCTGGGTTCATCAGCGAGTACGCCCGCAACGAATTCCCGCGTTCTGCCTATCAGATACATGAGATACCTCACATATCTGAAAGTTCTTCAAGTTTTCTTATCATCTGCCTTACTGCATCAGAAAGAGTATTTGAATTGTCATATTCTTCGACAAATTTGTGCAGTTCGGCCTCATCAAGGCCTTTCATCTCATGAGAAAGAGTGATCATATTCTCTACAGCACGTGTTACATTGTCCACGATGGTCACCGTAGCAGTCCGGGAAGTCCGTGACATCGGGTTCAGGTCGATTGTTACGACCTTTTTTCCCATCTCAACAAGAGCCTGGCACCTGTCACCATCTTCAAGAGGGACAAGTACCACATCCGCATTGTAGATCCCTTCACTGTCCACGATCGCCCTGCTGTGTTGCAGGTCAAGGCGTGCATCGCCCCTGCTGCCAAGGACCTCCAATGCACCATTCGTTTTCAGATGTTCGATTATCCGGTTTACACGCTCCCCGGTCCTGTGGAACAGATTCACCTCAAGAGGGGCTCCTATCGCCTCAGAAAGCTGTACCAGAGATGCAGGAGCAAGTGCAGCCGCATTGCCATTCACAGACAATACAGGCCGCTCTGCAAGGAGCAGCATGGCAACTGCCACTTTCTCTGCCCAAAAAGCAGAGTCAGTAGTCTGCTCGCCTATAAAATAATCGAAGCATTCACCCCGACCCTGTGCGACCAGACCCTGCTGACTTGTGATTCCCAGTTCCACACCTTCGACTATCTTCTCCCGCCTCATAAGAGACGCATACCTTGGATGATCTTTCGGGATCTCGCTCATATTACATACCGCACTTATCAGTTAGTAGCGTCCAGGATAATTCCCTGATCTGAAGGAACTATCAATGTCTGGACTTCCTGCTCATCAAGCATCTGGATATACTTATAGTTGATAAGTTTAGGGTTCTTTGCAAGCTCCTGGTTTATAAGACGCAGAGCTTCAGCCTCTCCGGTTGCCCGGACAATGGTCGCATTAGCAGCACCATTTGCTTCGATGATCTTTCTCTCAGCCTCAAGCTGTTCTTTCTGCTTCACAAAGATCATTCTCTGGGCATCCTGGTCTGCCTGGAGCTTGGACTCAATTGCATCAGCAACTTTGTCCGGCAACTTTACATTTCTGAGAAGGACTTCTTCAACAATAATTCCATCTTCCTGAAGGGCGATTTCCATCTCATTACGCATACTGCTTGCAACCAGTTCCCTTTGTTCACCATATACCTCCATAGCCGTGTTCCTGGAAACAATTTCTCTGATGACGGATTTTATCGTAGGCCTGATAATCGTTTCCGCATAATTAGTTCCAAGATTCTGGTGGACCACGCTGGCATCATCCTCAATAAGCCTGTACCTTACAGTGATATCAAGTCCAAGGGTCAGTCCTTCATTAGTAAGTGCAGTAATCTGATCATCACCCGAGACTTCACCTTCTGCGGTTTTTGCACTCATGGTGTATACTTCACTTCTCACAGAATACTTGGTAACACTTACCCACGGAGGTACAATATGCAGACCTTCACCAAGCTCATCATCCTCAACACCACCGAACTGGTTGAACTTCACACCAACCTCACCGGCACCAATTGATACGAATATCGATCCAAAAACTACAGAAAAGACGATCAATATCGCCAGAACAATAGCCGCACCACGAAGAATTATTCCCGCCATGGGAGGGACCTTTATCTCAGGAATAGGTGGTTTCTTTCCCTCTCCGGGACCTTTGATGTCCCAATCATCTTCCATTACCATAATATTTCACTCCTTGTTACTATATAATAAATTGAATGAGTTAAAAAGTACGCTCTTTTCATAGATATTTCTTTCGTAATAAAGCGAACGAATGTGTGCATCCACCCTTAAAACTCAAGGATGTTGATAAGACGAAGTTACAATATAAGTACTAACGTCTCCAAAGGTTGAAAGAGTTTCGATAACATCTATTTTTGCCTCTTTAGATGAACACGCAAAAACTGTTTCCCCGAGCATCGCCTGTGAAGCCATACCCCCTGAAGCAACTACCGCCTCTATTGCATCCATAACCCCGAAACTCGCGAGGCCGCATTTTAACGTGAAATCTTTTGAAATTTCCATGAAATTACTAACCGTAGGACGGGAAAGCAAAGAACGCAATGCTGACCTGCCTGCAGAATTCAGATCCTTCATGACCCCAGGATCAGTTAGCACAGAACTGGTTGAAAGTTCACCAAGAACTACACAGTATATCTCAAATGTCGGTGAAGGTACACGGTCAAGAAAACCATAAGGAGGGCAACCTGGCGATATTCTGATAGGGACACCACCAAAATACTGACCTTCAACATCCCCCATACCACTCCCATTATTTACTTCAGCTATATGTACTGCTTCCACCAGCTGGTTGGAAGTAAGACCCAGAGAGAAAGCATCATTCATCGCATAAGCAGTGCTAAGAGCACCCGCTGCCGATGCACCGAAACCGCAGCCAATGGGAATTGAAGAAGTACATTCCACGCGGACAGGATAATCCACGAGCTGTTCTATGACCGAACGGGTAGTATCTGCACTGACAGGAAAACCATCAAGAAATATCTCAATACCATCCCCATCCCTGGTAACAACTGTATCAATACCACCATCAGTAACAATGCCACAACCTGTAGATCCCTTTCTACGCGGGTCAGGATCATCATGGATCTCAAAAAAACCTGTAATATGTCCAGGTGCAAAGGCCCTGCCGACAGAACTTTCAGTTGACATCTGATCCTTTTTTCCTGAAGATCTCTTCCACATTGTCCGCCAGATTTTCAGCTATCAACCTTTTATTGCCGCTCACATGGGTTATCGCATCATCACTTGCGGAAATGATATGGACATCGTTCTCCACAGAACCCATCCCGGTAATACTAACCTCATTTGCAACCACCATTTCAAGATCAGCATCTTTAAGAGACTCCTTTGCACGTGCGATAAGTTCATCCACTGTGATGCCTGCTTCTGCCTTGAAGCCGACAATGGAAATATAAGGATATGCATCACGGACTTCCCGTATCAACTTGCGGGTGCTCCTGAACCTCAGTGTCAGGTCCTCACCGGATTTGATCTTATCATCCCGAGGGTCAAGGGTATAATCAGAAATTGCTGCCGCACTTATCAGCATGTCATATCCATGTTCAAGTTCCCTGAGAGTTGCATCGATCATCTCACTTGCAGTTTCAACAAGGATCTCGTTCACGCCTTCGCAGTCCAGTCTTCCATTATGGACAACCGTTACCTCAGCTCCCCGGCGGTAGAACTCCATTGCGACCTCCCTGCCGGTACGGCCTGATGAACGATTTGTGATCACACGGATGGGATCTATGGATTCAGCGGTTGCACCGCTTGTGATCAGTACTTTCTTACCCGAAAGTGTGCTGCTTCCAAGGCAGCGTTCCACCTCAAGCAATATCCGATCATTGGATGCGATCTTGGCGATCCCCTCTTCAAGGTGCGGACCCACAAATGTGATATCCAGGTCCTGAAGCTTGTTTATGTTCTCCATCACAGCAGGGTGCTCATACATGGAGTTGTGCATTGCCGGAACAACGATCACAGGTGCACCGGAACCCATTGCCGTGGTTGCGAACGTCGTAACAGGAGTATCATCGATACCATATGCCATCTTCCCAATAGTGTTGGCAGTTGCCGGTGCCACAAGGAGAAGGTCTGCACAACCTTCGGAACCAAAGAACTCCACATGCTCGACCTTGCCTGTAATCTCAGTTACAACATCATGACCTGTAGCATAATGCAATGCATAGGGATGAAGGATATGTTGTGCTTCTTTGCTCATCACAGCATAGACCTCTGCTCCGTTGCGTATGAGCTCACGTGCGAGTTCGACAACCCGTACTGCAGCTATGCTGCCGGTAACAGCAATAACAATAATCTTTCCGGAAAGGGAAGCACTGCTCTGACCCTTTATCCACATAGTAGGATGACGTGACATATTCATCAAATCCACTTTGTATTCTAACGATAAGTAGCTTACTGAAATTCTTCTTAAAAACGGTATTCTTTTTATTCCTGAAACGCTTAAATTGAGACGAATGTCCGGAAAAAAGAAAGTCGCAGGAAACCTGGGCTCATTGCTTAATAAATATTCAGGAAAGGAAAAACTGGAGGAAGAGATAGACAGGCTCCAGTCAAACATCCTTGAGCTGGAAATAGACAGGAAAAGGTTCGAGAAGAACGAGATAAATATAAGACGTGCCCTTGCTGCAAAACAGGAAGCTGAAGAGAAGCTAAAAGCAGCGAATGTAAAAGTCGAAACGCTAGCACACCAGCTTGAAGAGAAGAAGGCAGAAGTCTCAGAGGATATCTCGTTTGCACGTATTGAAGAGATCGGACTGCAGCAGATGAGATCATATACTTCCCAGCTGGCATCCATAAAGTCTGACCATGACTCACTGATAACTGCCTGTATTAATGAAAAAGAGATGAACATGGATTCAGGAGTCTTAAAAGAAGTCATGAAGGAAATTGACCAGAACAGCCAATACCTGCTCCAGAAGGTCAGGTCTGACACAGGATATGTACTGTTCTATGACAGGATGCAAATGGTCTGTGAAGCCATAGTTCCACCACTTCCTTTAGAAAGAAGTTCTGCGGAGACATCAGACTCATTCAATACAGAAAAACTAAAGGAAACTCTCACAAAGGAGAGCAATATCTGTGTCCTGGCAGCTCACGCAGGAGAATCCCTCATAGGCATATCTACAGATAAGATTGGATTTGAAGAGGACATGGTCATCAGGAGCAGTGTCAAGGCCAAACATACTAAGGGCGGATTCAGCCAGAGACGCTTTGAAAGACTCAGGGACGAAGATATCGACCACCATGTCGGAAAGGTCAGGAACGCTCTGAAGAGCATGCTTGAACATGCTACAGTTGAAATTGATATGATCATTGCATGCGGGGATATCGTACTGGCAAATTACATCCTTGAGAACATAGATACAGATATTGCAATACTGGAAAGGAACATTGATGCCAGGATCGAGAAACACGATACGAACAATATATTAAGAAGTCTCTTCAGCTGTCGCCGATATAAACTTTGAAAGGAGAGAACATGGTACAACCGAAAGAAATAGAAGGAATGGTCGACGCGCTTGGGGCTGTCACATATAAAGAAATAGTAGAGTTTGTTCAGGAACTTGCCTACACCAGAGAAGAGGATGTACCCAAAGAGGAAGAGATCTCAAAGTTGCTGGAAAAAGCAGTTTCAGAGCACCTTCTTGAGACAATAACTTCCGGGGAGCTCATGGGACCGGATCCGGAAGAAGAACACGAAGTCGAAAAGGAAGAGGGAGAACAGGAACTGATCAACTACTATATAGTGGGGCCAAATGCATTCCCGGACTTCCCGTTTGATCTTAGCGAAGTGATCGATATCCTGAAACTGGACCGGCGAGAGGTCGATCCGGATAAACTGACCAGAAAGTTCTTAAGAAGGCTGAAAGCAAGGATCACGAAGCTCGAGCATAATATAGAGGCATTCGCTAAAGGAGAGGAAACCGCCATTGATATCCCCACCCTTGAACACAGGTACAGCGACCTGTTGAACCTCTACTATGACTATGATTCATGGATCAAAGGAGGGATTCCAGAAATGGAGGACGAAGTGCTGGCTATCAGCAAACAGATCGATGCATTGGGAGCAGCACAAGATATTTGATGTTTGTATACGATGATGGGTGAAGATAGACATGGCAAGGCACAGAAGAGATACCTATTACTGGCGTGCAAAGGATGAAGGCTATCGTTCAAGGGCAGCCTACAAGCTTTTCCAGATCAACGAGAAATACGAAGTAATAAAGGAAGGCGATACAGTAGTAGATCTTGGTGCCGCACCAGGAGGCTGGCTTGAGGTCGCAAAGAAGATCTCGGGTGGAAAGATCGTCGGAGTAGACCTCCGCCGTATCAAGGAAATTGAAGGCGTGGACACGATCAGAGGAGACATCACTTCTGATGTTACAATTAAAAAGATCATCGACCTTGTGGGTGAAGATGGAGCCGATGTGGTCATCTGTGATGCCGCACCAAACCTGTCTGGAAACTGGAACCTTGACCATGCACGTTCCATAGACCTTACGACATCTGCACTTGAATGCGCAAAGAAGATCCTCAAACCCAACGGACACTTTGTTGTGAAGGTATTCCAGGGAGATATGTTCGATGATTTCATGGATAAGGTTCGCGACAACTTTACATTCACCAAAGCATACTCCCCCCATGCCTCTAGATCAGAAAGTGCAGAGATATATCTGATCGGCAAGAAGTTCCTGACAGCACCACTGCGCAGAAATGAGAAGTTTGATGTCGTTATCAAGCAGATCGGAAGCAGTGGAGATGGTATTGCCTATGTTGAAGATTTCGTTGTATTTGTAAAAGAGGCTGAAAAAGGCGAATCCGTGAAGATCCAGATCACAGATGTAAAACCTAACTTTGCCTTTGCAAAGGTAATTGAACGATATGATGATCAATGACACTACAAAAGAAATAAGCTAAGATCACTTATTCAAAAACATAAACCATGCCCTTCAGCGGTCCTGAAGGGTTGGTACTTCTTCTACGAGCCTGTTGCCTGCAGCCACTTCGTCTATGCTGTGAACGACTGCACCAAGCTTTTCTATAGATTGTCTGACCTGATTGTAGTCGATCAAATCTCCTTCGATCGTTATCTTGATGTTCTCTGTTTTCTGGTCAACCTCATACAGACCGATGTTAACACCGGTAATACCATCAATAACACTCAATGTTTCTGCCAGTTCAATTGTAGAGGGGTGGTGAGGTTTCAACACATCCAGAACCAATCTTCTTATTCCTGTCAATTTGTTCATCCTTCCCAAAGTTTCCGATAGGCTACGGTGATCTATAGAGATACATAGATAATCCAACGATCGGAAATTAGTTTTTCTCGGCAAACCTTATATAAATATTGATATGAATAATGTTCGTACACAAACGATTTATATCTGAATAACGTTTTAGAGACCATTCTTTTTATAAAACTCTGCAGGTGAACAAATGATAGACCTACACACACATACCGTATTCAGTGATGGCGAACTCATACCAAGCGAACTTGTACGTCGCGCGGTCACTCTAGGATACCGTGGAATAGGAATTACTGACCACGTTGATTATACAAACATCGAACATGTCCTCACATGCGTAAAGAAAGCAAAATACATGGAAGAGGTCATGGATATCAGGGTACTTGCCGGAGTTGAACTGACACACGTCCACCCTGCAAAGATCGCACCTATTGCAAAGATGGCAAGGGAAATGGGAGCAGAAATAATTGTTGTCCACGGTGAATCTCCGGTAGAGCCTGTTGCCCCGGGAACCAATGCTGCAGCTGCTGCCTGTGAAGACGTTGATATCCTCGCACATCCCGGCTTCCTCACTACAGAAGAAGCGCAGATGGCACTGGACAACGATGTATGCATCGAGATCACCGCAAGGAACGGACACAACAGGACCAATGGTCACGTTGCAAGAATCGCTAACGAGGTAGGCGCCACACTGGTAGTGGATACCGACACCCACAGCCCGGACAATCTCATCACAAAAGAGACAGCACTGAAAGTGGCCATCGGAGCCGGACTTACAGAAAGCCAGGCAAAGCAGGTCCTTGACAACTCAGTACGTTTTATCCAGTAATTTCAGGAAGATCCGATCGCATAATGCGGGAAAGCAAATATCAGTGTCGGCGCAATCCGGCACATAATTCTTTTTTATTTCACGTATCTGCAAGCGGATCTACATTTCTCAAAAGAGATCAAACTTAAAAATGGCTGAGTGTCTTTTTACCATCATCAAAGACCAGCTCAAAGGTAAACTCCCCGCTTATCGGACCTTCTATCAAGAAGCCTTCACTGGTGTTGCTGTTCGGATAGGCATCTTCATGGAATGTCCACAATCCACCTTCATCCTGAATCCCTTTCCGGAAATACACCGATTCGCCACTGATAAGGACCCTTGTTTTGAAATCACTGTAATAACCACAAATAATAGTATTGTCTTCCACAGACCATTCGGTATTCGAGAGGTTGCCATCTCCATCAGGATCAGGGTCAACCCCAAAAGAAACATACCTGACATGTTCAGGTAGAGAAAGTTCCACAGTACACATTGATCCATCTGTTCCCTTTGAAGATATTTCCCTTGCATAACCATTCTGTATGGAAGAGATCTTCAGGGCAGCATCCTCAAGCTGCCTGTCAATATCAGTGTCATCCATAACAGGAGAAATATTATTCAATGCAGCAGCTGCGAGCAGGATGACCAGTGCAGTAATTGTAAGATATACAACCATCTTCAGAGGAATGGTATCCACACCACGCGTATCCTCGAGAAAACGTTTAAGGAAGCTCACAATTACCACAACTGTTCAGAAAAAAATCATTTTTTGGAAACTGTCAGTCCAGCCACTCGAAGAACTTGTCAAGTGCTCTGCGCCTGTGGGAAAGAGTATTCTTGATATCGTTTCCAAGCTCACCAAAGGTCTTGCCCTCGTACTCGAAGATAGGATCATACCCGAACCCGCCTGTGCCGCGCTCCTCAAAAGCTATCTGCCCTTCCACAGTTCCGGTGAACACAGAAGGTTCCTCTCCGGGTTCGCAATAGCCGATCACTGACTTGAAAACAGCGGTCCTGTCCTTTTCGCCCTCCATAAGGTTGAGAACCTTCTGGTTTCCAAGATTATCTTCCACAAATGCTGAATACGGACCTGGAAAGCCGTTCAGTGCATTGATGAACAGGCCGGAGTCATCAACCATGACAGGATGTTTCAGCTTCTCAGCAGCCCATTTTGCACCGTATGCAGCGATGGGTTCAAGATCATCTTCCTGAAGTTCTGGATAACCATCAGTATTTTGAATCAGTTCAATGTCCTTTGCAGCCAGTATCTCCTTTGCCTCTCCGAACTTACCTTTATTTCCAGTAACAAATACCATTTTACGCATAGCGACCCCTCTTCTCTATCTCTTTTACCCGGAGCAGGACATCATCCGCCCCATCGAGTTCTCTTCTGTAACCGCGACAGAATGCATCTATCAATTCTTCATAATTCACATGTGTGCTTTCAAAGGTCTGGAACAGCACATGGACATCCACACCTCTGGACTCCACCGAACCATCAACGAATGCCAGGCCAAAGTCTATAAGGTAGATACGACCATCCTTCACGATCATGTTGGAGGTGGTAAGATCACCATGGATGATGCCACCACTATGAAGCCGGCCAACCACTTCTCCAACCATTTCACACATGTCAGCATCCACCAGATACTTCAGTGGTTTCCCATCAATAAATTCCATCTCAATGGTGAAATCATATATATCATGAATAATAGGAGTTGCAACACCACACCTCCTTGCTTCCGACATCAGACGTGCTTCTGCCCTCGTCCTTTCCTTGCGGATCCTCTCATCCAGTTCCTGAACCCTGTACCGCTTGGGTATGCGCTCCTTGACCACAAAGCCGCCTTTTAGTGCCACATTGGCCTCAGCACCACTTCGCAGATACATCAAAGAACCTCCTGATGCTTATCTGCAATCCAGGTCACATCCACCTTATCCGGTCTGAAGCTCGGATCCACATGCGACTTTTCAATCGGAGTGGTTGTTCCTGACTTGAACATCAACAACCCCGTATATGCGATCATTGCACCATTGTCCCCCATGAACCTCCTTTCGGGAACATAAAAACGTGCACCACGATCATCGCACATCACATCCAGCATCTCCCTGAGCCTCATGTTCGCACCCACACCACCTGCAAGCAGCACCTCGCTCTTACCTGTATGTGCAAGTGCTCTCTCTGTCACCTCCACAAGCATTGCAAAGGCATTCTCCTGGAAAGAATAGCAAACATCCTCAATTGAGTGATCGCTTAAAGCGTCCCTGGCAGCTGTTGAAAGTCCGGAAAAGGAGAAGTCCATACCCTTGACAACATAAGGCATTTTTACATAGCCTGTGGCTTCCTTTGCATAAGCTTCCACCTTTGGCCCGCCGGGATGGCTTAAGCCTGCACTTCTTGCGAACTTGTCCAGAGCATTCCCGACACCTATATCAAGAGTCTCCCCGAAGATACGGTACTTTCCGGCCCTGTGGGCAAGGACCTGAGAATTGCCGCCACTTACATACAGCACCACCGGATCGGTTGCAGGTGTCTTCCACCTTCCGACCTCTATGTGGGCAATACAGTGGTTCACTCCCACCATGGGAACATCAAGTGACATTGAAAGTGCCCTTGCAGATGTTGCAACGGTCCTGAGACAGGCACCAAGGCCTGGCCCCTGAGAAAATGCGATGGCTTCGATATCATGAGGATCATGATCTTTTTCCCGGAACTCTTTCAGAAGCCGTTCAATAACATCAGATGCATACATCGCATGGTGCTGGGCAGCTTCCCTGGGGTGTATACCGCCAGTAGCCGGACGGTATGTCTCGGTGACCTCTGCGACAACATCTTTTTCATCAACAATAGCTGCACTCAGATTCCATGCTGTGCCTTCTATACCAAGAACTGTGGTCAATAGGTAATTCTCCTTGAAAAGTAATGTCACTTTTTTTGAGTATAACTTTGCTTAATTACATATACCTTACCAGTTGAGAAACGTTTTAGTAGTTAGCAAGCCAATCCACAACCATGGAAGAGAAGACAAAAACAGAACGTAAAAATGAAAACAGACAGGAGATAACTACTGAGGAACTGCTTCATAACATCGGCAAGCCAAATCTTGGAAGCCACGTACCACCATCACTCAGTGATGAACTTCCTGCCCTTGATGGGATCGAGTTCATGCCTCACAAGACAGAAGGATTACAGTCACCTGCAGACATGTGGATCGACAGGGCAAGGATGACCGAGAACCTTCACAAAAAGGCTGTTGTGGAAAAGATCCTGAAAGGCAAAACACTTTAAGTTCATTCAAATTAATCAAAATGATCTGAATCAAATTGATAATTCAGATCACTTTTTTTATAATAAAGACAAAGAGCGGATGGATCAGATAATATCCATATCACTCAGCCTGTTTGGAAGATACGTGTCCGTAACGAAATCAAGTCCTTTTCCTGCGAAGGCCTGTTGTTCGGCCTTTTTCTTGATGTTAAGCTGCAGGCTTATTTGTTCTTTCCAGTAGTCGCTGGCGAACCTCGGGTCTGTCATCTCACTTCTTAACGCATCGATGTCCTTGTCGGTGAGCTTGTCAGTGGAAAGCTCGTATTCCACGATATCGGATGGCTGCACCCCAATGAACTTGGCCGCAGGTGTTGCCATGAACTCAGAAAGGTGAGCGCTCTTGATAGCACCGTAAGCTACCGATGCGAAGATCCTGTATGACCATGGGTCACCATCAGTAAAGACCACTACAGGAATACCGAGCTCTTCGTTCATCCTCTTGATAAGGCGGCGTGTTGACCTTGCGGGCTGACCCTTAAGGTGCACAAGGATGGCATTATATTTCTCATCAAAGCCGTTCTCGATAAGCCTCGCGTACATACCACCAGTCTCTATCGCAATGATGAACTTAGCGTCGTGGTCAAGGAACTCGATGTTCTCAACGTTGAAAGGTATCTGGTAACCACTTTCACCGATATCCTCCTGGCAGTGTATGACACGTGCACCACGTTTTGTTTCCTCGCGTATCCTGATCGGACCGAACATGGTAGCTCCGTCCTCTTCCGGACGCATGTGGAAATATTCCCTCTGGAGCGCTGTTATGATCTCAAGGTCTTCGATCAGCCTGTTACTCTCGGCCTGCTCGCGGAACTTGGCGATATCCCAGTTCTCTGAGATATAGTACAACTCCCTCAAGGTCGAACCACGGTCCTGTGCAAGGTGGTTCTTTACCAGGAAATCCACAGAATGTACGGTCTTGAGCAACTGGAAAGCACCCTTGACGGTCTTGGCGGTCCTCTGGGTCTCACGGTCACCATAGACCCAGACATCACTGTCCTCACTATATTCGATGTTGTTCTTGGTACGGCTTGAAATACTGACATTCGGGACTACCTCGTCCACGAACTGGTCATAAAGGTTCTCTGTCAGACCAAGCAAGCGGTTCTTTGCCAGCAGATCGTGCTGTTTTTTCTGTTGTGAATATTTTGACTCTACATCATCTGCCATTTCAGATCACCCCTTTAATAGCTTTTGCACCGGTGACAAGTTCTTCCTCAAAACCCTCGACGATCAATTGCGGAAGTCTGGTAATCTCTGCTTCGGTAACTGTTTCCAGCTTGTAGGTCACCGCTTTGGAAGCATCGGGAGAAAGCTTCAGGTTCCATACATAGTCATAATCGCTACCCATCGAGATTATCTTTGGCTCAGGCACAACGTCCCTGATCTCATATGGGAGCATGTCGTGCAGTTTGAAATCAGCAAGTTTGCTGCCATGATTCTTCACGGTCACGGATACATTGGCACCTCCATTTCCGTCCAGCTCCACCTTCCGCATCACAAGAAGGTTACCCATGACCTTTGCCACCACAGGATTGATGTCAGGAACATCACGGCCAAGGGTCTCAGCAAGCTTTTGTGCCATCTTTGGCAGCACTTTGGTAATTATGACCTCTTTCTCACGCCTCTTCTTCAGAGTACCCTGGCGTTTCAGGTAACGGTTCAGTTTCCTTGATACTTCCTTGATAGCAAGTTCGACCTCATCCCTTATCTCAGGGATCTCTGCAATGGCATCCTTTGACTCGGAAGTGAAAGGAACATTGGTTGATGCAACGTGGATAAGGATTACCACAGGCCCGGTGGGCATGCCGCCTCCCGGCTGGTTCAGGCCATACTGTTTCCACTTGATACCCTCAACTGCATGGGTTGTCACACATCCCCCCTGCTGGTAGAGCAGAGGAACACGGTTAGCGAATCTCATAATATCCACACGGTCATCCTTCTGAAGATCACCGCCATATGCAATACCAACTTCTACAACAAATGGATTTCCTGAAAATACGGATGCTGACCTTGTTGTGGTTGCAATGAAATCAACGTTGAACTCCTTCTCAAGACCCTTATAAATGAGATCCTCCCCGATAGGAGAGAGGCAGTCGGTAGGAGGGGACATGATCTTTACTTTCTTGAACGCATCGAGTAGTTTCTTTGACATATCCCTTGTGATCTCCGAAGGAGACATCTCCGGATCAAGTCCTGCAGCTTTGCATATTTCCTCTGCAGTCAGCAAACCGATCTTGGAAAAAGAGTAACGTAAGAAAGGTGCCAGCTTCTGGCGCTCTGTGTAACGAAGCATTTTCATGAGCGTGCCGAGCTCGATACCATGAGGGTGTGGCAGGATCTCCTTTGCAGGCACAGGAAGCTTATCTGTTGCCCTTTCAAAGATTACCTCGGTCCCATCCGGCTCGATCAGTGTGAGCCGGGCATGTGGATTGACAATGGCAGTTGCCTTCAGGTATTCGTAGATGGACTGCCTGCGCCCTTTTACATAGGATGCTTCCATTTCCATCTCCACACGAGTACCGTGAGGACGGTCCCAGTCAATGACCTCATCAAGAAGGATCTCGGGATCATTGGTGCTGGTATTTATCATCAGCTCATAGTGATGAGCAGGGGAAGCACTACCGATCTTGGAGATGATCTTCGTCGGGTGGCCCGCTGTGAGCTGGGCGTAAAGGACAGAAGCTGATATTCCGATGCCTTGCTGTCCACGGCTCTGTTTCAATGCGTGGAAACGTGAACCGTAAAGCAGCTTTGCGAACACCTTTGGGATCTGCTCCTTTATGATACCTGGACCATTGTCCTCGATTATGACCGAGACATTGTCCTTTCCCACACGCTCGATATGAAGCAGGATATCCGGAAGGATCTCTGCCTCCTCACATGCATCAAGGGAGTTATCTACTGCTTCCTTTACGGTAGTGATAAGACTGCGTGGTGCCGAATCGAAGCCAAGGATCTGCCTGTTCTTCTCAAAGAATTCCGCAACGCTTATCGCCTGTTGCTTTTTTGCAAGTTCTTCTGCAATTGGGGCTGCCATAGAATATTCATCCTGCTCTGTAAAAACTGATAGGAATAACAACTGTACAATTCCTGATAATTTCAGGACCTATTGACTATAATCACTAAAAAATGGGATACAAGATATTTATTAGTTTTCAGCCCCACCGATTTCAGACTGAGTGAAAAGGATGAAATTCTACTAATTTATCCGGAAAATGTGACAAATGCAAAACTGCACAGAATGCAGATAGTACATCGGTCTAAAACGACAATATTTTATTTCCGGAGCGGAGAATGTCATTCACCAATATCTTCGTTCCAGAGTTCCGGATTATTACTTATGAAATTATTCATCATAGTAACGCATTCATCGAGATTAAGGTCAACAACTTCAACCCCATGGGATTCCATGAACTCCTTTGCACCCTCAAACGTCCTGGATTCACCAACAATGACCTTTTTGATCCCGAACTGAACTACGGCTCCTGCACAGAGATAGCATGGCATCAAGGTTGAGTAGAGGATAGAACCCCTGTAGTTTCCTATCCGTCCTGCATCCCGGAGACACGATATCTCAGCGTGTGCCATTGGATCGTTCTCCTGGACACGTAAATTGTGACCTCTGCCAATAATATCTCCATCCCTTACAAGAACTGAACCGATAGGAATCCCTCCATCATCCAATCCGGTTCTTGCTTCATCTATTGCTGCCTGCATGAATTTGTCCATTACTACACTTCCTTGAAATTAAAATAGATTGATAGTAGAAATAAACTTCTGATCCAATTCGGATCAGTACGGAAATCCATAATTAGTTAGCAGAATCCGGCACAAAGAGTCTATAGACCCTGTCGTTCTCACGCACTTTACCCTCAACAGCAAGACCGATCTCTTCCCCGGGTTCAGCCCTCTGAACAGGACCTTCATCATTCCGGATCTCGGCCACCTTCTGCTCAAGGTATGTATTCTTACCTTCGATGATGAGATCATCACCTACCCCAATGCCGGATTCCAGAAGCTTTACCTCTGCAGCCCCCTGTTTACGGTAGTAGTTGGTCACAAAACCCACAGCCTGTTTCTTAACAACAGAGATGTTCATATCCTGCTCGATGTACATCCCATCAGGACCCGGAACACCAAAATAAAAGCCAGTTGAAAAGCCCCGGTTGAACACAGATTTCATCTCATTCTTCCAGGAAGCGGCTTTCTCCTTATTGTAACTTCCATCCCTGTAAGCATCAAGTGCTTCACGATAACATCGGGAAATCGTGGAAGTATATCTTGTATCCCTTAACCGACCTTCGACCTTGAAAGCATCCACCCCTGCATCGATGAGCTCCGGAATGTGTTCTATCATACAGAGATCCCTGGCGCTGAGCAGGTACTTGCCTTCGAGATCGACCTCACTGCCATCCTCACCCACCAGTTTCCAGCCCCATCGGCATGGCTGTGAACATTCCCCGCAGTTGGCGGACTTGCCGAGGATATAAGCTGAGAGGTAACATCTGCCGGATATTGCCTGGCACATGGCACCATGTATGAAGACCTCCAGTTCGGTATCGGTATGCCTACGGATATCCTTTATGTGTTCAAGGCTGAGCTCCCTTGCAAGCACCACACGGGAAGCCCCAAGGGATGCATAGAAATTGACCGTCTGCCAGTTGGACACGTTCGCCTGTGTGGAAATGTGAATTCGCAGCCCTGCATCCACCGCTTTTGTGATCACCGCGGGGTCCCAGGCAATAACAGCATCAACATCAGATGATGCTACCACATCGATCACTTCGTCAAGTTCAGGAAGGTCATCCGGATAGATCACGGTATTCAGTGTAAGATAAGCATTCATGCCCTGGTCCTTGACATCGGAAACAAATGAGTTCAGGTCATTAAGAGTTATATCGCAGGCCCTTGCCCTGAGGCTGAACCTGTCCACGGAAAAATAAACACCATCTGCATGGTCCTTACATGCGGAAAGAGCTGCACGGTTCTTTACACCCATCATCAGTTCCGGCATCTTCCGGGATCTTTCTTTTTCAGGCTGGTCCATGAGGATAGCATCGTAAGTGATGGTTTAAATTAGTTATCGTTAGAGAGATCTGACTACAAATGAACAAAACCGAAAAGTGAAAAGTGAAAAGTGAAAAGTGAAAAGTGAATCAATCCACAGGCGCATAGATCTCGGTAAGGATCTCCTCAGGCGGAACATCCATAGGATCGTTCAGGTAAACTACCCTCATAGATCCGGTAATGTTTAGTCCTTTTTCAGCAATCCATGCGAATCGATCCTGATATGTAGGACCTCCTGTGATCTCAAGACAATTATCAAATGCATAATGGAAAAGTTCAGGAAGCATCTCTGCGATCAGCCCGTACTTTCCAGCCGGGCTCATTCCTATGACAGATTGTGACTCCAGTTCAACAATATCTATTCAGACATTACAATACACAAAAAAGGAAATGGACTTAAGCTATTTATAAGCCATCTAATCAGGTCTAAATAACTTCTTGCAGATCACTGCTCGATGAATGGGAGAGATACCCTGATAATAATCACTGATACTAGACCCCAGGCAAACGGAAGCCAGAGAGGAATGTTCAGGAATAAAGGGGCTGAATAGGTCCAGACACCAAGATATGTCCCGATGAACTCGGCTGTGCAGCCAAGGATTATACCTGAGATATAGATGATATTGTCACCTTTTGCAGACCACTGATACTGTCTTGCGACATAAAGAAGCACCAGCAGGGATGTAAGAAGAATATTGTTCTGCCAGAACATTACTGCAAGCACTAATGCAACTGCAAAGATGAACAATTCCCTCAATATGTCTTTACTAACGACACCGTTCATATCCGCTTTAAGGTCTATCTTTGTATAAGTAATATACGAGAACAGGATAAAAATGAAGATATGTTTGTCCATACAAATAAGTAAAATATTTTCATGAAGAGAAGTATTTATCAAATAACAGATAAATATCTAAATATAGAAATTCTGGAACCAGGATTTCAAAAAACGTATATCCGAATATGTCTGGGATGGTGGGGAACATGACCTATATTGAGGATATCAAACCTGTTGACAGTGCAAAGAGTCATGCACTGACTTACCTGCAGAATGTAGAGATAACCGAGAGATTCAGAGCACAACTTTTCCAGTGGGTAGGGACATATCTTGATGAAAGCACTCTGGAGAACATTATTGCTTACAAGGAATCCGATGACTGGGACCATCCTTTTGAATCGATCAGATCAGAAGCTGAAAAGGACCTGGAAATGGCAACAATATATGCCTCCGGTGGAGAACAGTACGATATCGACCTGATGGTCTTTGAAGGTAACCTTCTGATACTTTTCAATGAATTGCTATCAAAAACAAAAGAAAATGTTGAAAAGAAGGTAGTAGTACACTAAAAATGATAAAAGGGGTCTGTGAACTGACGTTAACTTTCAGACCTTGACCCTCTGGCTGCTGGAATTCCTTTTATACTTGCCGAACTCCGAATCCAGCAGAAGGGAACCGTTCAGCACCGGCCCATCCTTGCATATCCTCAGACCTTCGTGATCCATACAGCAGGCGCCACAAACACCAATCGCGCATTTGAAATACCTGTGAAGACTGAACTCTGAACGATCGTGTGCACCCTTTTCCTCCAGCATCTTGAGGACATTGAACATCATAATCTCTGGCCCGCATACGCAGATGCGATCGTATCCGGAAACATCCATTTCTGCAAGCACAGTTGTGACAAAACCACAGGTTCCGGCAGAACCGTCGTCCGTTGTCACATTAACTTCACCTGCCTCGGAGAACCTCTTCCCAAACACAAGTTCCGATGCTGTTCTGGCACCGAGTATCGTTGTTACCTTTGCACCCACAGAAGCTGCAACATCAGCAAGAGGGCCAAGAGGAGCAACACCTACTCCGCCGGCGATGATCAGGATGTTCTCATCCTTTACAGGCAATGTGAAACCTTTCCCGAAAGGTCCGCGAAGACCTACAGTATCGCCTTCTTTCATTTCAAAAAGGCGGGATGTAGCATCTCCTACTTTCTGTACAGTTATACCGTTCCTGAAGGAGCATCCCATTGGGATCTCATCCACACCACGCACCCAGACCATCACGAACTGGCCCGGCCGGGCATCATCAAGGGTTGTATCAAAACAGAACGTCCTGATAGAGGGACTCTCTTCCACTATCTGTGTTATTTTTGAATTGATTGGTCGCATCATATCACCTTGTGGGCAAGCCCTGTAATATCTTCAACACCGGAATATCCATTTTCATTCAGGAATTGCTCTATACCTGTCGCAATGTTCCCGAAGACCCCCACACCTTCATATACAGCCGAACCTATCTGGACAGCACTTGCACCTGCCATTATCATCTCTACTGCATCTTCCCATGAGGATACTCCACCGACGCCTATGACAGGAATATCAAGGGTTTCATAAAGGTCATACACACATTTGATAGCAACCGGCTTTACAGCTAAGCCGGAAAGGCCTCCAAACCTGTTACCAAGTATAGGATAAGCGGAATTGATGTCAATTGCCATTCCACGAAGGGTGTTGATAGCAACGACGGCATCAGCGCCACCGTCCTCAGCGGCTTTTCCTATTGATTTAATATCAGTGACATTTGGAGTTAGCTTTACCCATACCGGAACGTCCACTGCATCACATACTGCAGCAGTGATCGCTTCCACCGCACAGGAATCAGTACCAATGGTTGCACCATAACCTTCCGCATGGGGACAGCTGACATTAAGTTCAAAAGCATCAGGACTGGAATCTGCAAGACCTTCTGCAACCATTATAAATTCCTCGGCGTTTCCACCGAAGATGCTTGCGATCACAGGTACTTCAGCGCCTTCTTTTGCTATCTTGATCTCATTATCGAAATTCGTATAGGAAGGATTTGGCAGACCCATGGCATTCAAAAATCCACTTTCCAGTTTTATCATACTTGGGTTTGGGTGACCGATCTTCGGTTCCGGTCCAATGGATTTTGTGACCACACCACCTGCACCGGCATTAGCCATGCGTATAAGGGAAGAACCTGTAGTTCCCATGATACCTGACGCAAGTATTGTGGGATTGTTGAATTCAATGCCTGTGATCTTTACCATAACATTTCACATCCGATCCGAATCACTCATCGTCACAGCCGGAAAGCTGACATACAGCATCACGGACAAGTTCCTTACCACCCATTTCAACAAGCATCCTTCCGATGCTGGCTGCATGTTCGCGGTAGTTCTTCACAGGAATTCTCTCATCAATTCGGACTTCATGTGTACCATCAAGAGACAGTACTTCCACAAGTACATGGATCTCATCCCCTTCTTCGCTAATGCGTGCGAACGAGCCGATAGGGACAACACATCCACCTTCGACATCTGTAATCAGTATACGCTCGACCTCAGTCTCGATCCGTGACCTCTCATAATTAAGTTCAGAACAGATCTTCTCAGCCTCACTTCCAGACCTGGTGACAACCACGATTGTTCCCTGGTTAGCAGAAGGACAGAAAGCTTCAGGAGGAAGGCGATGGACGTTCAACTCCCATCCCATGCGCTGCAGCCCTGCTTCTGCAAGAAGTATGCCGTCATACAATCCGTCTTCAAGTTTCTTTATGCGCGTATTGATGTTGCCTCTCAGGTCCTGGACATTGAGGTCAGGACGGAATCGCATAAGCTGTGCACGCCTGCGCATGGAGGTTGTGCCGATAATAGCACCATCAGGAAGCTCATCAAGTGTTGAGCCATCCTGTGTAAGGAGCACATCGTAAGGAGAATCTCGCTCCAGAACTGCTGCAATAGCTAACTCAGGGGGTCTTATTGTAGGGAGATCCTTCATGGAGTGGACTGCAATGTCCACTTCTCCGGCGATCATCCTGTCATCAAGTTCACGGACAAATGCTCCTACACCTGCAACTTCATGAAGTGGCCGGTCTGTGAAAACATCACCTGATGTCTTGATTATTTCCCTCTCAGGTTCATGCCCTCGTTCTTCAAGCATTTTGGTAACAAGGTCTGCCTGAGCAACTGCAAGAGCACTTCCGCGAGTACCCAGTATCATATTATGATCCCTCCTTATGATCATTTCAGGTTAGCTGCATATGCATCAAGGGTCTTCTCAAAATCATCCTCATTATGAACCGTTGAAATGAAGTTCGTCTCGAACTGGGATGGGGGAAGGAAGATGCCGCTGTCAAGCATGTTATGGAAGAACTGTATGTAACCTTCCTTGTCACATTTGAGGACATCCTGATAGTTCAGAGGCATATCACCAAAGAACACCTTGAACATCGAGGCAATTCCACTGACACTGTAATCCAGACCCTTGTCTGAAATAATATCTGAAAGGTTGGAACGCATCATGTCTCCTGTCTTTGCAAGCTTCTCATGGACATTTTCTTTTTTCAGTACATCAAGGGCTGCAATACCAGCTGCAACTGATGCAGGACTTCCGCTGAAAGTACCTGCTTGGTAAACTGAACCGGATGGGGAAACCATATCGAGGATCTCACGCTTACCACCGAAAACTCCTATTGGTAGACCGCCGCCAACTATCTTTCCAAGGGTCGTCATGTCAGGTGTGACACCGTAGTACTCCTGTGCACCACCCATTGCAAGCCTGAAACCTGTGATGACCTCATCGAAGATAAGTACAACATCATTCTCTTCAGTTACCTTCCTGACCTCTTTCAGATAGTCATCTTCAGGAAGTATAGGACCGATATTACCCATTACAGGTTCCATGATAACAGCAGCCATGTCATCCTGATCGGACTCAATAAGCTCTGTCATTGACTCTATATCGTTGTAAGGTACCTGAAGAGTGTTCTTTGTGAAATCTGCAGGAATTCCAAGGGAATCAGGTTCTCCGTGCGTGGTAGCGCCAGAACCTGCCTTAACAAGAACAGCATCATGTGCACCGTGGAAACCACCCTCGATCTTGATGAACTTGTTCTTTCCGGTAAACCCACGGGCTGCTCTCAGAGCACTCATGGTGGCTTCAGTACCTGTTGAGATGAATCTCAGCATATCAATACTTGGATAGAGGGATGCGATCTTCTCTGCAAGAGTGACCTCCAGCTCTGTAGGAGTACCATAGAGCCAGCCTTTGTCGAGCTGTTCAACTATCGCTTCTTTGATCACAGGGTTTGCATGCCCCAGTATGTTCGGACCGTATGCAAGACAGTAATCGATGTATTCGTTACCATCAACATCAGTAATATGGGAGCCATTGGCTGATTTTGTATAGAACGGATACGGACTTATAGCTCTTACTGGACTGCTCACGCCGCCTGGAAGAAGATTTTTTGCCTTATCGAATAGATCCTTGGATTTTTCTAAAGTAACCATTATAACACCATCTGGAATTTGATTTAGAGTTTTATCTGACTTTATATCAAGCTGAACTGATCAAATTGAATAAACCCAGCCTTTTAGTTTTTATTTAAGCATCCTCGCGAGGTCCTTCGCGAAATATGTCAGAATCATGTCAGCACCTGCACGCTTTATGGAAAGCAGGGATTCGTACATGACCTTCTTCTCGTCCAGCCAGCCCATCTCTGCTGCTGCCTTCAGCATAGAGTACTCCCCGCTTACATTGTATGCGGCAGTGGGCATCTTAAACTCGTTCTTGATTCGATAAATAATATCAAGATAAGGTAGAGCGGGCTTGACCATAACCATGTCTGCGCCTTCAAGAATATCCAGCTCGACCTCGCGGATGGCTTCATCGGAATTTGCAGGGTCCATCTGGTAGGCAGAACGGTCACCGAACTGGAAACCGGAATCTGCTGCGTCCCTGAAAGGACCATAGAACGCTGAAGAGTATTTGGCTGCATAGGACATTATAGGAGTGTTCCTGAAGTTCTCCTCATCAAGGGATGCCCTGATGGCACCGATCATACCATCCATCATACCGGAAGGTGCCACAATGTCGGCACCTGCCTTTGCATGGCTCACAGCTATCCTGCCAAGTATGTCAAGGGTCGGGTCATTGAGAACTTCCTCGGTATCAAAGTTCACAATACCACAGTGACCGTGGCTTGTGTATTCACACATACATACATCGGTCATGACCACCATGTCCTTTCCCAGGTCTTCCTTGATGGCACGGACAGCCTGCTGAACAATATCCTCATCGCCGTAAGAAGATGTACCGGTCTCATCCTTGTATTTTGGGATACCGAAAAGTATCAGTCCGGGAATTCCGAGATCTGCTGCATCCTTTGCATCATCAACGACCTTATCCAGAGGCAAACGCTGAACTCCCGGCATGGATGATACGTCCACAGTAGAATCAATGGTCTCATCCACGAACATGGG
>JBNJIC010000005.1:0-25838 GCA_051749005.1 Halobacteriota archaeon
AGCGTCCTTTCAGGAGGAGTCGAAAAGAAAACCACGTCCTCATCAGGGGTGGTTCTCAAGACTGGTGAATCTGTTCATCTCAGGGAAGCTGCAATTGTTGACAATAAGCGCCTGATCCTTGTAATTACTAACAGGAACATCTACTTCGAACAGAACTCAGGTGGTCTGTTCTCTAAAAAGCAGGAGATCTCACGTCGCATAGAGGTAAAGGACCTTGTTGGTTTTTCACGTTCAGGGAAGGACATCCTTCTGGTGACTGGCAAGAAGAGGTTCGAGTTTGTCCGGGTCCGTCCGAAGGATATGTCCGGGGTCCTGAATGTACTTGAACAGCTGAGGACCGATTATATGAGGGGTGAGTCACTCCTCAGGCTGGAGCAGGTAAAAAACGACCTGATCATTCTGACCAACCGAAGGCTCGCTAGCATTTCATCAGGTGAGAAAGAGGGAATGGAGCTCAAGTTAAAGGATATCGTTGGTTCGGAAGTAACGGGCTCGGGGATGTTCAGCAGGCAGAAGCTTGTTATCTCTGAGGTGCGTGAAGGTGCAAAAAAGCATATATTTGAAGTGGCAGATGCCATTCAATGGAAAAATGACATCGAACGGGCTGTGCGTTCAGCCTGATCCTGTCTTGTAAGTGTATTTTTATTGAAGTATCATTTTGGGAAAAGGCCTCTATTTTTCTGGTATGCCAAAGCCCTTGTGATGAAGATCGCAACAATGCCTATGGATATTCCTAAAAGGATGACCATAACTGCATTTCCTTCATCTGCATAGTTCAGGAGACTGTTGAAAAGGAAGGCAGTAATCAGTATGCCTCCAAGTATAATGTAGACAATTGGAGCCTTATAGAATTTTTCTATCATATTTCATCGCCATTCTCTAATTTTGTTGTATCCTATTTTACTGTTGTCCATGGTCAGATATCAGGATGTTCTTCAATAGGGCTTCGTTTCAGAATGCCGTCTATGTACTCAATTCTGCGCATCCTTTCAATGGTCATGAAATCGAATATGAGCTCGATATCCTCCGGATAGGGGCTGTTCACATAGATCGGATGGTAGGGTTGCATGTCCTGCTGTTCCACATAGAACATGTTTTCTCCAAAAAAAACTATCGATTTCAGGTCATATTTCTCAAAAGTACTGGTGACAAACTTTTTTGACATCGGGGCATTTGCAAATTCAAAGTCTTCTTCTGTCATCTCAATGGAAGCTTCGAATCTGTCTTCATTTCCTGTTTCTTCCATTTAGTCTCCTTTGGTTACCATGTCCTTTCAATTCTCATCCTCACATAGATCGGAATGAGGGTTAATGTCACATCCTGTACATGGCAGGCACATTGTTTTGAACACATCTGCACGAAGTCCGTTATCATCCAGTATCTTTCGAAGCAGCCGGGTAAGCTTAAGCAGTCTTTCCTTTGAAGGTCTTTCAATGAAAACCTCGCCTTCACGAAGAGGATGCATGCTTGCGGGTCGGAGTATGGGTACCACTCCAAGGGAAACAAGTTCTCGAATTCCTTTTTCCACAGTTTCATCTGTCTCTCCCAGGCCGATGATGAAATTGGAACACACCTTGTTCCTGCCGAACATATCGACAGCTTCCTTAAGGGCCTTCAATATACCTTCCATATCCTGTCCGGGACAGACCTTCCCGTAGAGCTCCCGGTCCATGGTCTCAACGTTGTACTTGATCTCATCAACGCCTGCTTCTTTCAGGCGCATGTTGGAATCAGCTGTAGGGTAGACTGCAACACCAATGGGGACTCCATATTTCTTAACAGCATTGACGACCTCCATAGCCCTTTCAAACTCCTTTTCTACTGATTCTTCCACACCCGATGTGATAGATATGGCCTTCATCTTACCAGTGGCATTTGCATCCTCTATGAGCTTCAGGACCTCTGGAATGGTCTTGACCTTGCCGTTGAGCTTTGGAACAGGACAGAACTTGCAGTCGAAGATACATTTCTCTGTCATGTTTATGTAGGCCTGCTCAGGACAATGGATCAGCTCGTCCTCTATCTGTCCTCTTACGATCTCTTTTCCATCTTTCATTATGACGATCTCATCACCTTGTGCAACTGCTTTGAGGGATGAGTCCCTGTTTAGGGCAAGCCTGACTCTCTGGTTACCTGAGCGGAAGAAAAATGCTGTCTTTCCTGCTCCCGGTCCGGCTGTCGGGACTGTGATCTTTCCCAGCAGGGATGGTTCTATATCAACACTTCCTATGGCTATTAGTTCGGCTTTGGTTTCTGGTCTCATCAGTGTCTCCGTCTCTTCCTGATATGAATCTGGATTTTGATTGATCTATAGATGACAAATTAGCATTTGCTCATTATATATGCTTGTTTCCGGTATATTTTGCCACCTTCGTATACTCAATCACTGTTCTTGTGTATCGATAATATGGCTGCTATGAAAAGGACGATCCCCAGTCCCCAGAAAATCCCGTTCAGGGCCAATGCTATTGTGATTATGATAAAACCCAGTGTTAGGGATAGCTGCTCATTTGATGAACTGTTCGTTATGTCAGCCTGTCCTTTGGCAATAAGGTATGCAGACCCGGAGTACAATACAGACGTGATAAAGTAAAGTGCTCCGATGTAATATCGCTGTTCAGCTATTATCATTGATGCGGCAACTGCCAGAAAGATAATTGAAGCAATTGTAAGAAGGATCTTCCAGATCGTGTTCTGGTTACCTTTGATTTTGTCCCGGTTTTCCACAACAATATGTTGCTTTATGATGCTATAAAAGAATTTTTAGTGCTATTTTGTATAGTTCCTGTTCTGTGTGAGAACTTATTTATACAAATGAACATCTCTCCCCGAAGATATCTTATTCTTTGTATTGGAGCAATCGATATGGTCCCCCCTGAGATCCTTGTGTTATTCCTGAGCCTGGCTGCAGCTGCAACCTGGGGAGCTGCGGACTTTGGTGGCGGTTTTGCTACCAGGCGTGCAAGCGTTTATTCCGTTGTAATAATTATACAGGCGGTAGGACTTGTTCTCCTGCCCCTGCTTGCGTTCTATTTCTCAGAGGATTTCCCGTCGATGAACGGGATGTTCTGGGGATTTGTTGCAGGTGTTGCCGGAAGTGCGGGACTTCTGGCTCTTTATCATGCGTTATCCCTGGGAAAGATGGGAGTTATAGCACCAATCTCTGCTGTTGTGACCGTTGCCCTGCCCGTGATCTACGGGTCTTTCAATGAAGGCCTCCCTGCAGTACACCAGCTTGGGGGTTTTTTTATAGCCATTGTAGCAATGTGGCTTGTCAGTAGTACAGGAGAGAAAGGCGAGATAAAAAGGCAGGAAATATTCTATCCCTTGCTTGCAGGCGTCGGTTTTGGAATCTTCTTTATAGCCGTGGATCTTTTCAGTGAGTCAGCGGTATTCTGGCCACTCACAGTTGCGAGGCTCTCTGCAGTACTGGTGATCCTGTTTTTCGCTTTGCTTAGAAGGTCTGTGAGCATACCTTCAAAGTCAGTTCTCCCACTGATAATACTTGCAGGTATTTTCGATGTTGCAGGTGGTCTTTTTTTCGCACTTGCCTCCCAGATCGGAAGACTTGATATTGCTACTGTGGTGTCATCACTGTATCCGGGAAGCACTGTTCTGCTTGCATGGATCATCCTGAAGGAACGTCTATCTTCTACTCAGTGGATAGGCGTTGTGCTTGCTCTGATCTCTATTGCACTGATATCTTTATGAGTTTGAAGACTTTTCTCTATCTCTAAAAGCCATATATTTATCCAAAATACTTACATTAGTAATCCTTATGCAATATTATTTATACTCAAAATGACAACATAGTAGCAAGGTCTGTGTATGGGGGTTGCGGATTGGGTCCTTGTGTGGTTTCTCAACAATGGTCTCCATTCTGCTGGCATGCATTGGCCTGGTCAAAGAATATAATGAACATAGTGTGTAAATATTTGGGGACTGAAGAATATGGAAGATTCGACTGAGAATATCGTAGATGCATACAAGTACGGATATCTTTTGAGTAACATGGTCTTGTACAAGCCACAGGTTGGTAAAGACCCTGCAGTTGTTTTTTCATCGATAGTGAATGATGACGGAACAATCAAAATATGACGTCTTTACCGTATCTATTCCGGCCATAGGTATAACTGTGGAAACTGATCCCGGTAAACCATCTTATAACTCTGAACTTTTGAACAAAAGAGGTCTAAATATGGATAACAGAACTTTGCTCTATGTACAGCCCAACGCAGAGGAATCCTCTGCAATTGCATTTTCCATCAGCATTGGTGCAGATGGCAGGATCGACAGTAGTAACCTGTTAAAAATAGATATGAACATGCAGGATGACTACTGAAATTCCATTGTTTTTAATATTCATCCTGTGAAACCATCCATTCAGGAATTCTCCTGAATGGATTACTTTGTTGTTTTCACATTTTTTAAGTTCAATTGACTCTAGGTGGCTCTATTTATGGTTATTTTTTCCAGCTTTAACACCATTAACGCCAATCGGGCAGGTATAGTTCTCATGATCCGGGATTAGAATAAAAATACCCGGAATGGAATAATGAATATATCAAAAAATGAAGTTGTTATGCTATGCTGTTGTGAAACTTGCCTGCCCGAAATAAAGAGTATGTTAGGGGGGCTTTTCAGGATCCTCATCGATTTCGAAAAAGGCAAGTGAGATCGCTCCCCATGTTGAGCTCGAGAGTTCGAACCTGAAGTTTGAACTGAGTCTCATACGTACCACCTTCTTTTATTCCCAATTTACACTTAGTCCCGATGGTATTTATATATTACCCGCAATAAAAATAAGATGAGATAAAACTAATATGGATCTATCTTTCAATTTGATCCTGTGGTACGGTATGATGTCTTATGTTCCTTATATTTCCAAAAATTAATGCCATATGCCGGGTTAAAAATCCTTTCAAATTAAATCTTTTCATTCATTTCCGGTATATATCGGCCGGAAATAGCCTATAACCATTAAATTCCTTTTCGTTTTTATCTTCTGCTTGTGCCAATCTGCCCTGACCCAAAATGTCCACTGTTGTACAATCTGATTGATCATGTCCTGTTGTAGTCCACACCTAATTTTCCCAACAGTTCTGCCATTGAATTGAGTGCTTCATAACCCTGCAAACTTATCTGGTATTCCCCTCTTTCACCACGTTGCCTGACCATCCCTTTACTCTGGAGTTTTTCGAGGTGAAAGAGAAGGTTGCCGCCTCGTAGCCCGGTGAGCTTTGAGAGTTCGGTGAATGTCTTTGATTCATTATACAATGCCTTCAGTATCCTGACACGCACTGCGCTGCTCAAAGGATCGCCTATCAGTCCTGAGACCTGCTCTTCATGAAGATCCTGTACATGCAATTTCATGTTGCTTTCATTTTGGTAGATACCTATTGTCTGCAACATCCCTATCTGTTGTTCCATGTATCCTTCTGCTTTTTGTATACAGCCGGAACAATGGTCGTATGGTGCCATCTCTCTTACTTTTTCAAATTTCAGTTGCATTTTCTCGACATTTTTTTCGGTTACCTGTCCCTTTCTGGTATATTCTGCCAGTTCTTCAAAAAACTGAACTAAATGCGGAATGCATTTTGTCTGCATAGGGCATTCCTTTTCTTCGTTCCTGATTATCTCGTAGGCATTTTCCAGAGAACCGGTGATCATTTCAACAGCACACTGTTTCCTGAACTCATTGAACAGTGAACTGGTCTGGTTTCCTTCAACTTCACCTCTGAACCGGTTCAGTTCCGAGCGAAGCCCGGCAATTTCCTCGTGAAGCAGGGATATCTCTTCTGCTATCAGTTTTTGTTCACTCATGTTCTCATGTTCTCCATATGCGCAATAATCGTTTCTGGTTAGAAATGTGTACTTAGATGAATGTTGATATATTTCTATAACAGTTTTCTATATTAACATGCACGTATTAAGTACCTGTGGTGATCAACATGGTAACAATTACAGAAGAAATGAAAGAAGCGTTCAGCACAATACAGGTATTTCCTGTTGCAACTGCTTCAAAAGACGGGGTCCCAAACGTTGTGCCTATCGGTTTTGTCTCTTTGATCAATGATAGTACCATATGGATAGCGGATAACTTCATGAAAAAAACCCTTTCCAACGTCATGGAGAATCCGAAGGTATCCATCTATGTCTGGGGACCAAAAACAAAAGGTTCTTTCCAGATCAAAGGCGATGTCGAATTAAAGACCAGCGGGCAGGATTTTGAGAAAATGCAGGAGATCGTTCATTCCAAGATGGCACAGGCGCCTGCAAAAAGCCTTCTTGTGATGAAGATCACAGATGTCTATGACTGTTCGCCGGGTCCCAATGCCGGAGATAAACTGCTTTAACAATTTTCTTCCATTCGACCTCCTCAAGGAAATAATATTCCTCTACTGCAAATCCTGTCCATTGTGGAGGTCACCTTCTTTTTCAACTTTTCGTTATTCTCTACTCAGATTATATTTTTCCCGACAACCCAACATATTAATATTAAGTACCTGATTTCTATCAGTCATATTAGAACATACTATGTCAATATTCCAATTATCTGAGGAACCTACTATGATCACAAAAGACGAGGTAGAACACGTAGGATGGCTCGCCCGTATCGAGATCGATGATGCGGATGCCGGGGACTACGCTTTTAAGTTAAGTTCTGTACTGGATTATTTCGGTCAGCTGGATGAGGTGAACACCGAGGGTGTCGAACCTACCTATCACGTGGCAGATATTATGAATGTATTCAGGGAGGATGTTGTCACACCATCCCTTGATCAGGAAGATGTGCTTGCGAACACTGCATCCGGAAAGGATGGCTATATCAAGGCACCGAGGATCATTTGAGGTGGGAGAATGGCTGAATGGCTGAGCATATCTGACGTTAAAAAGAAGATCTCTGAGACCTCTGCAGAAGAGGTTACTGCTACTTATCTTGAAACTATTGCAAAAAGCAGTATCAATGGTTACACATGTACCTATGATGGTGCTATGGATATGGCAAAGGACTTTGATAAGGGTGAGGCTGAAGGCCTTCTTGCTGGAATTCCTATCGCTATAAAGGATAACATTTCCACAAAGGGACTTGCGACGACCTGCAGTTCAAAGATACTGGAAGGTTATGTCCCTCCTTATGATGCACATGTGGTCGAGCGCCTGAAAGCAGAAGGTGCTGTAATACTCGGTAAGACCAACATGGATGAGTTTGCAATGGGTACATCCACAGAATCAAGCTGTTATGGTGTCACACTGAACCCCTGGGATGCTGAAAGGGTTCCAGGTGGGTCATCCGGTGGCAGTGCTGCTGTTGTAGCAGCAGGTGAGGCTCCGGCCTCACTTGGTTCTGACACAGGTGGTTCTGTCCGCTGTCCTGCCGCATTCTGTGGTGTCGTGGGACTCAAACCAACATACGGTGCTGTTTCCCGTTTTGGTCTGATATCCTATGCTAACTCCCTTGAGCAGATCGGACCCATGGCAACATGTGTCGGTGACATTGCCACTGTAATGGATGTCATCGGGGGCCACGACCCTCGTGACAGCACTTCCATTGAAAGGGAGGTAAGCTATCGCGATTCCCTTGTTGATGATGTGAAGGGTCTTAAGATCGGAGTGCCGGAAGAGTATTTCGGTGAAGGTGTGGACCCAGGTGTTGAGAAGGCTGTCCGGGATGCTATCAGCAAGTACGAGGAAATGGGCGCAACATGGGAGAAAGTTTCCATGCCACACACAAAATACGCTCTTGCAGCTTACTATACCATCGCGATGAGCGAGGCATCATCCAACCTTGCAAGGTTCGACGGTACTCGCTACGGCCCAAGATATGACGGTGAGAACTGGCATGTGATGGCTTCAAGGACACGTGCCGAATGCTTCGGGAAAGAGGTACAGCGCAGGGTGCTGCTTGGAACATATGCCCTATCTGCCGGATACCAGGACAAGTACTATCTCAAGGCACTGAAGGTTCGCACCCTTGTAAAGCAGGACTTCGAGAAAGCATTGTCAAATGTGGATGTACTTATGGGCCCAACAATGCCAATGCCTGCTTTCAAGGTCGGTGAGAAGATCGAGGATCCACTCTCCCTGTACCTTACCGATGTGAACACCGTTCCAATGAACCTTGCAGGAGTTCCATGCATGTCGGTACCATGCGGTCTTTCCGATGGATTGCCTGTTGGATTGCAGATCATAGGAAAACAGTACGATGAGGCTAAGATCATGCGTGCAGCATATGCGTTCGAGCAAAATACCGATCATAACAAAGCACGTCCTGCAGAGGTGATCTAAATGGTATATGAGAATCCTGATGGTGTAATGATCGGACTTGAGGTCCACGTACAGCTGAACAAGCTCAACACCAAGATGTTCTGCGGCTGTTCAACGAAATACCACGATGCAGAACCTAACACTCATGTTTGTCCTGTATGCCTTGGTCTTCCGGGCGCATTGCCTGTGATCAACAGAAAGTCCGTGGAAGCTGCCATGAAGATAGGTCTTGCACTCAACTGTGAAATTGTGGAGCAGACACAGTTCCACAGGAAGAACTATTACTATCCTGACCTTCCGAAAGGTTTCCAGACCACTCAGTATGATTTCCCGATCGTCGGTAACGGTAAGATCGTGATAGAAGGTGAGGATGGGGAACATGTGGTTAGGATCACTCGCGCACATATGGAAGAGGACCCTGGTCGTCTGATGCACATGGGAACCATTGAGAAGTCCAAGGGAACACTTATTGATTACAACCGTTCGGGAATGTCCCTTATTGAGATCGTTTCCGAGCCTGATATGAGAAGTCCGAAAGAGGCCCGAAGGTACCTTGACAAATTGAGGAACATCCTTGAGTATCTGGATGTTTTCGACGGCAGTCTTGAGGGTTCTATGAGGGTGGACTCCAATGTATCCATCATGGGTGGCCAGAGGGTAGAGGTCAAGAACATCTCCTCTCACAAGGGTGCAGAACGTGCCATTCTCTTTGAGATCATGCGCCAGAAGAACCTCCTGAGAAGGGGTGGAGAGGTCGTAATGGAGACCCGTCACTTTGACGAGGCAAGGGGTGTAACGATCTCCATGCGTACAAAGGAAGAAGAGCACGACTACCGGTACTTCCCTGAACCGGACCTGGTCCCGATGAGGGTATCCGACTGGGGACCTGCAATCCAGGAAACCCTTCCTGAGCTGCCTGATGCAAAGCGTGACCGCTTTGTTGGGCAGTATGGCATCACTGAGATGCACGCAAAGGCATTGACATCTGACATTCGCGTGGCAGACTTCTTTGAGATAGTCGCTTCAAATGTTGACCCCCATGCAGCAGGAACATGGGTTGCCGATGTGCTCAGAGGTGAGCTGAACTACAGGGACCTTGCTATCACTTCTTTCACAACCGATGACATTGTTGATATCATCAACCTTGTGCTGGAGGAAAAGATCACCGAGAAGAGTGCGGTGGATGTTATCAGGACCGTCCTTGATGAAGGCGGGAATCCAATGGATATCGTAAAGGACAAAGGTCTCCTGAAGGTCGAGGGAGATATCGTTACACAGGCGGTCTCCGAAGCCATTACAGAAAATGATGAGGCTGTTCAGGACTATCTTGGAGGAACTGAAAAATCCCTCAACTTCCTTGTGGGACAGGTCATGAAAAAGACAAAGGGCCGTGCAGATGCACGTCAGGCCCGTGAGCTGCTTATTGCTGCTCTTAAGGACTAAGGCTCCGGTCCTGTCCTTATTAATTTTCTTTTATATCTCCTGTTTTTCTTTGATGGTTTCCTGTATTATTTTTTGTTACCGGGTTATATATCAAAATCAATTAATAGTTTTAAAACAAATTTTCTATTACCGTATCACAAATGATGCGGTGTGGCAGTGAATCGGAAGTTGTAATGTCAATGGGTGTAAGATCCCATGACCATACAAGGTTAAATGGCATATGTAACTTTTAGGTCGACCTGAGATGGGGAGAATATCGGGGTAGGGTCGCCCGGAGAGGTCGGCAATACGGCCCCTGATCACTGCCATTAACTTAATTTTCTGCTAATACTGTTCACTCAGTTTACTCGGATTTATCTTTTTTATGGGATCTTTCAATATTTCAACAGACGCCATTACTCCATTTTCTCATCTTTCCTGGCTAATTTATGCTTTGCCTGGTAAATTTTGCATCAATATTGATATATTTAGCCATTTGTTCAGAAGGCATCTTCTGTTACTGTTCATTATCTACTCTCTTTTTCAGAATGCCATTTTCTTTTTTGGGAATTTTACCCTTATTCCAAAACAGTTATATGTTTTGAAATGCATGTAGCCAGCCTGTATTACTGATTACTATCAGTTTCAAATAACATATTATTATACTATTAATCAAGGTGAGAACATGGCAAGATTTCCAGAAGCAGAGGAAAGGATCCTTAATAAAAAGATCTGTATGAAGTGCAATGCACGTAATGCTGTCAGGGCAACACAGTGCAGAAAATGCGGTTACAATAACCTGCGTGTAAAATCCAAGGAAGCCAGAAAGAGCTGATCTTAAAAATGAAAGTGGAAGAGTACCTCAACGATATCGCAGAACGCGAAGGTACAGTTCACTTAACTCTTATCGATCCGGCATCACAGCCCTCCGAAGTCGCTGCAGATATCGCAAAGGCTGCAGTGGAAGGGGGTACCGATGCTATTATGATCGGAGGTTCCACTGGAGCCGGAGGTCTGGCACTGGATCAGACCCTTTTGAAGATAAAGGAACAGACCGATGTTCCTACTATTCTTTTCCCGGGAAATGCCGGCGGTTTGAGCGTCCACGCCGATGCCGTCCTTTTCATGAGCCTTCTGAATTCCCGTGACATTAACTACGTCACGACGAATCAGGCAATGGGGGCTCCGCTTGTTTACAAGTACGGCATAGAGCCCATTTCTATGGCATACATTATTACAGAGCCCGGAGGAACTGTTGGGTGGGTAGGCGATGCAAAGCTGATTCCACGCAACAAGCCGGAGCTTGCAGTAGCTTATTCCCTTGCGGGAAAATACATGGGAATGCATTATACCTATCTTGAGGCCGGCTCAGGTGCAGACCAACCGGTGACTCCTGCTACCATCGGTGCGGTAAAACACGTTCTCGGAGACAATAAGCTGATCGTTGGCGGAGGTATCCGCGACGGCAAGACTGCAAAGATATGTGCAGATGCAGGTGCTGATATGATCGTTACCGGTACTATCGTCGAAGAGGCCGAAGATGTCAGGAAAAAGATAGAAGAGCTTGTATCAGCTATCAAAAAATGATTAATGGATGCTGTTGGGGGTTTAATAATGCTCAAAGTTTCCGAGATTGTAAAAGATTATGAGATATCTTCAGGCAATATACGTGTACTGGATGGTGTCAGTTTCGAAGTTTCTAACGGCGAGATCCTTGGCATCACAGGTAAGAGTGGTAGTGGAAAAACAACCCTTCTAAAGATATTAAGGGGCGCTGAACCTTTCAATAGTGGCAGTATCGAGCTGGATGGTTCACTGATCACAAATGATTCTGTTGATGGTTCAAAAATTCTTGGCAGGAACACTGCTATCCATTTCCAGCGTAATTTTGGTCTTTGGAACGGTCCGGCCATAGAGAACCTGATCCGGAGGCTGAACAGCCATTATGTCGGTTATGAATCTCTTCCTGAACCGGATGCTCCTCATTATGACGAACTTTATGATAGGGCTATGGCATACATGCGACTTGTGGGTCTTGAGAAAAAAGCGCTCCATTCATCCAACTTGCTCAGCGGCGGTGAAAAACAGCGCCTGATCATTGCCCGCCAGCTCGCTGCCCAGGCGCGTCTATTACTTCTGGATGAGCCTGTGACCATGACAGGTCCTGATACAAAACAGGAGGTTATGGATGTAATCCTGCAGCTTAAGGACAGGCTTAATATTCCTATCATTGTGGTATCCCACCTTCCGGAGGTCCACACATATCTCGCAGACCGCGTTATATATCTCGAGGATGGCAGGGTGGCCGAGGATGGCGATCCTGCAATTGTTCTGAAGAACTTCCTCAGAGACCTTAAACCAAGGGAAAGCCTTTCAGATATAAAGGAAAAGGTTCCCTGTATAAGGGCAAGCAATATCTCACAGCGTCTGGCTCTGATACGTGTTGGAGAGGTTCTCAACATCAGGGATCAATCTCTGGAGATCAACAAAGGGGAGATCGTAAGTTTTATTGGTTCTTCGGGCGCAGGCAAGACAACATTCCTTAAGATCATGGAAGGTCTGAAAATCCCGAAAGAGGGGGAGGTTACCTACTATCATGAAGGCGAATGGGTGGACATGTCCAGTTTCACAAAACAGCGTCTTGAACTTTGGAGAAAGATCAGCATAATGCATCAGGAGTTCTCTCTTTCCCCCCACTCTACTATACGCCAGCAGATAGGCTTCAGGCTGAGCATGAAGATGCATGGTGCAGTTGAACACGCAAGGCAAAAGGCAGAGGAGCTGGGAATTTCGGACGAGATACTGGATCTTATTTACAAGCTTCCTGACATGGGCGAGGAAGAAAGGACACAGGCACTTACCCGAATGAATCTTTCAATGGATATCTATCCACAGTTGTTCCCGAGTGTTCTCAGCACGGATGTGGACAAGTATGCAGTACCTGTATTTGAAGCACTTGACCTCCCGCTGGACATTCTTGACAAGACAACATACCAGATCAGCGGTGGCGAACATGTCAGGGCTTATATAGCACTTGCACTGGCAACCTCCCCTGAGATCCTCATGCTGGATGAGCCATTTGGTGACCTGGACCCTGTGACATTAAGGGATGTGACCAATTCCCTGAAGAGGATCAATGCAAAATTCGGTACAACTATCGTTCTTGTGAGCCACCACATGGACTTTGTCAAGGAAGTGGCACACAGGGCGGTCCTTTTCGAAAACGGTTCCATTATTATGGATGGCGATGCCAGGCAAGTGTGCCAGAAGTTCATCGAGACGAGTGGTGCAAGATATCTGGACCACTCCATCGAAGAGCTTGCATCCTAAGCATGCCATATATGCAACGGCTTACATGAGCTGTTCCGCTATTCCTTTTTAATACTATTTCTCACAAAGTATATATCCTAAAAAAGTTAACCTGTATTAAGGGAGGTTTAATTTTGATGATGGACACGATGAAGAAGTTAGGACTTTTTGGACTTGGTATGTATGCGATCACGGAAGAAAAGATCGATGAATATGTAAAAGAGCTTGTTGAGAGCGGTGATTTCAACAAAGAGGAGGGTAAAAAGTTCGTAGAGGATCTGATAGAGAGGCAGAGGGAACAGCAGGAAGATCTGGCAGACAGGATATCCGGAAAGGTCCAGGAATCCTTTGGAAAATCCGACCTTGCCTCTAAGGAAGAGATAGAGGCCCTCCGCAAAAAGATCGAAGATCTGGAATCTCTTTTAAAAGAAAAAGTGGAAGGGGAAAAAGCAGAAGAATGATCTTCTGATTATTTTCTTCCATTATTTTTGTAGATCTTAGGGTCCCTTCGTTTTCATTCAGGTTGCCATATTATTTAATGGCAGGCAGTATCCGGGATGGTTTCCAGCATAGTACGTAAGTACTCCATGGTGAAACGCTATGGTGTGATCATTGATACACTCATCAAGTACGGGTTCGGTTACTTTGTGGACCAAATGGGCATTAGATCCCTCGGTAGTCTGAGGTCCCGGTTCAAAGATCGTTTTGGCAGGGGCTATGAGCCCAGAACAGGCCCTGCAAGGGCACGTATGGTACTTGAAGAGCTGGGTCCCACCTATGTAAAATTCGGTCAGCTCATGAGCATGCGACAGGACCTTATCCCAAAGGAATATGCGGAAGAATTTTCCAAACTCCAGAACGATGTACCTCCATTCGGCTACAGGGAAGTTGAAAAGGTCATCGAAGAAGAATTAGGGGATAAGGTTGAGAACCTGTTTCTTTCCTTTGAAAAAAAACCAATTGCTGCGGCATCCATTGGTCAGGTACATCGCGCAAAGCTTCGTGGCGGTGCGGATGTTGTAGTGAAGGTCCAGAGGCCCGGTATAAGGAAAGTTATCGATTCCGATCTTGATATTCTCTATAGTATAGCAGGTTTTGCCGAGGAACATGTAGAGGAAGCGAGACTCTACAGTCCCGTGGAAGTGGTGGATGAACTTCAAAAGTCCATTTATGCTGAGATGGATTATACTCAGGAAGCCCGTAACATCGAGCGTTTCCAGAACAATTTCAAGGACGAACCGAACATTATCATCCCGGGTGTCTACTGGGAGTACAGCAGTCGCAGAGTACTGACTCTTGACTACATAGACGCGATCAAAAGTGATAATTTCAGGAAGATCGATGAGATTGGGCTGGACCGGAATAAGATTGCAGAGTATGGTGCAGAGGCGTTCATGAAGCAGATATTTGAAGACGGTTTCTTCCATGCGGACATGCATTCCGGTAATGTTCTTATTCTTGAGGATGGACGTATAGCACTCCTTGATTTCGGGATGGTGGGGCACATCTCACATGAGATAAGGAACCTGCTCATAGATGCGTTGATAGCTATCACACGAGAGGATGTGAATCAGTATCTTGAGGTACTGAAAGACTTTGGAATGGTCCCTCATGATATTGATGTTCATGCCTTTAAGATCGATTATGAGCACGTTCTGAACAAATATTACGGCAGGTCATTATCACAGCTGGATACTCCGCTCATGATCGCGGAAATGATGACTCTGCTAAGGAAGTTCAAGATAAGGATACCTCCAAACATCGCATTGCTTTTCAAAGGTGTGATGACTGTAAGCGGTTTTGCTCTTCAGATGGACCCGGACTTCAATGTGACCGTAATCGCTGAACCTTATGCACGCAACATCATGCGCAGCCGGTTAAAACCTCGTAATATTGCGGACAATCTGTACACTGACATTTGGTATACGGCGCGTATGCTGCACAAGGCTCCTCTGCAGATATCTCATATACTTTCAGTTGCAGAGAAAGGTTACCTGAACCTCAGATTTGAACATAAAGGGATGAACCGGATCGTTGCTGAACTTAACGCATCCAGCAACCGCCTGGCATTCAGTTTAATTATCTCTTCTATCATTCTGGGATCATCACTTATTATCCAGACCGGGATGCACCCCCATATAGGAGGAGTCCCTCTTTTTGGGGTCGCGGGTTTTGTTATAGCTGGTTTTATGGGTTTATGGCTCATGGTTTATATACTAAAAACAGGAAAGATATAACCGGCAATAGCAAATTATAAATTTATTCCCGCTTTACATACGTTGCTTATTTTGAATAGGCAGCATTAAAGAGTAAAAACATTGACCTTATTATTGTATCAGGTGCTGACAGATGACCGATCCTCAGATAGAACGTAAGCTCATTGAAATAATGCGCGTTATCAGTGAAAGTGATAAACCCATAGGTGCCAGGAACATTGCAGATGAATTGCAGAACCGTGGCTATAATCTGGGAGAGCGTGCTGTCCGTTATCACTTAAGGATCCTCGATGAGAGAGGATTTACTGAAAAGCATGGTTACAACGGGCGTACGATCACTGCTTCCGGAAAGAAGGAACTGGAAGATGCTCTTATAGGTGACAGGCTTGATTTTGTGATTACCAGGATAGAGGAGTTGATCTATAAAACAGATTATGATCCCCTGTCAAAGAAAGGGAATGTTATAGTTAACCTGTCCACTGTGGACAAGGATGATTTTGATAATACAATAGATGTAATGAAATATGCATCTGAAGGCGGTGTCGGTTTAAGTCCTTACATTAAGGTCTTTGAGGAGTACTCTGATTCACATGTGTACGTACCTCCCGGGTGTGTCAATATTGCAACCGTCTGCAGTATGACGGTCGATGGCCTTCTTCTAAACAGCGGAATTCCTATCAAACCTGCGTATGGTGGCCTTCTGCAGATGGAACACAATGAACCTGTCCAGTTCCTTGATATGATCTCCTATTCCGGCACATCTATAGATCCGGTCAAGATCTTTCTGATGCGCCAGTCAACATCTGTCCTTGATGTACTGGATACGGGCAACGGTCGTATTCTTGGAAATATGAGGAACATACCTTTTTCAGCAGTTGAAAAGACAAGAGAGGTGCTAAAAAACCTGGAGGATTCCGGCATCAGGGGAGTACTGAACATCGGTGACTCTGATGCAATGGTGGGTGCCCCTGTAGAAGAAGGAATGGCAGGTGTTCTGGTGGCTGTAGGTGTGAACCTCCTTGCTGCTGTGGAAGAAGCAGGAATTACTGTAACAACATCTCCTGTTTCGAAGGTTCTTGAGTATGGGGATATGACCAAACTTTGATTCTTAATTTTATCATCTTCTAGCAAGAATACCACTCATTTCAATGGGTGGTAGTTCACTGAAGTACTACAAAAGGGGTGTTCCGCTCTTCCCATTCCTGTATCGAATGGTAAAGTTCGGTTTCCCTGAACATTGTTATGTCATAGGCAAGCCTGAGACTTCTGTCTATGATCCCTTCGGTTACATAACGGGAATCGGAGTTCCCAAAGACCTCACGCAGCCCATAAGCCAGTATCTCTACGACGTCATGACCAGAGCATGCCTGCCAGGGATCATGTTCTTCTTTGAGAAGTGTTATTATCTTCTTCCTGAGCTTCTTTTCGTTCAGGGAATACTCGTGTGAATTCTCCTTTACCTCTCTTATCATATACCTTATATTTACAGACAGTGGCATCTTCTCCATGAAGTTATCGAACTGCATGTCCTTGAACCTCAATGAGAGCTTGTCCCGGGTGGATGAGGAAAGCCACCTGAAAAGTCCGATAGGCATGGCTGCCTCAAGAAGCATTTCACGGACCGGAGTCCTCATTTTCTGTAGTTTGAAAGGTGCTGCGAATTCCTCCAGAAGCCTTTTGAGTGCATCTGATGCTATGAGCATTGTTTCAAGGTCATGCGTGTCGGTGACAAGTACGTTCTTTTCCTCAAGATCAAAACCATCAAGCCTCCAGAAGTCGGCATCAACAATGGTCATTATGCCTTCAAAACCGTTTCTCTCAAGTATCTCGACAACCTTGATAGCGTTCTCTTTGCCGTTGGCAGGGATAAGCCTGCATTTCCTGTCATCAACAAAGCGCTTGTATAGCCTCATGTCAGTGCTGCCTTCAATTATCATGATGGTGCCTCTATACTGGGTCCGCATCATCCTGGCGCTGTTGGCTATGTCATCGGCTGTCAGGTACTTCTTCATTGTCACGTCCTCTAAGTTCAACGGTGAGGTCCCAGCGGTCATGTATGATCTGTGGTGAATGCGTAGCAATGAGTACATCGAAGCCTGCCAGTTCTGTTATGGACTGCAGGTCCCTGAGGAATTGCTGCTGCCAAAGTACATGCAGTGATATCTCAGGCTCATCAATGAGTATAAGGGATTCAGGATCCACGTGGAACAACAGTTCATAGAACAGGACAAGTTCCTGTTGTTCTCCTGATGATAGTTTGGTCGGTGAAAGGTGCATATCGTCAGATGTTGTGAAAATGAATCCATCCTTTCGGTTTACGGACATTTTTTTGTAAAGGAATCTGCAATTTATGATCTTTATAAGCAGATCGATTCTCTGCATGAGATCGTCAAAAACGTTGAGTTTTTTTTCAACATCCTCCACATATAGTTGCAGGAAGTTCTTGTTCTTCTCATTGATATCTTTCAGTTCATCGACATTAATACCCTCTTCAGTATCAATGAATCCGGCGTCAATTAGGCATTTGCGTTTTTGCTCAAGTTTCTTCAGATCTTCTCTCAGTTCTTCTATGGTAGTTTCGGGATGTTCTCCGTTATTCAGCATCCTTGTCGGGAAGGTGCGGTCAAGGGATTGTGAAAGGCTTGCATACTCCGTAAGTTTCTGTTGCATTGCTCCTGCCAGTTCTTCGGAATAACTGACTACAGATGGAGTTACAGAAGTTCTTCTCTCGGTTTCTACAGGTTGTGAATATGAAATGCTAAGAAGTCTCTGGGTTCGGATGAAGCATATGTTGACCAATCCCAGTACATTCTTTAGCCAGGCAGGCTCATCTTTCCTTTTCTGTGGAAGACGATCGCTGAAAAGATTCATGATCTCTTCGGATGTAAGTTTTTCCTGTGTAGGGAAATGCACCCATGTGTTCTCATCGATCTTTTCAAGTTCAGGTATCATGTGTTCGACCTTGAAAGTTGAGAATACCTCGCTGATATCAATGGGCTTGAGAGTATACCGCAGTTTTTTCTTACCAGGTCGCAAAAGCTCAAATCTCAGTTCCCGGTAGGTATTGTTCTCAGGTACATGGTTCACGTTCTCTTCCAGGTGGAGCTTCTTGTTAACTATAAGTTTGCTCCTGTCACTGAACTCTACTATCAGTCTGCTGAAAGGGACACGATAAAGTTCATAGTAGTTGGAACGGAAAAGGGAATTGAGCATCTGTAGAAGTACTGTCTTGCCTATGCCATTCGGTCCGTGAAGGATGGTTATATGTTCATCTGTGTTCAGCGGGATATCATGATCGAACGTCCCAAAAAGGTTTTTTACTATGATTCTTTTTATCTTCATGGCTTCTCCCCAAAATACCCCTTTATGTTAATTTTAATCACTGCAACACAAATTGTGCTAATTGTAATATATCCTGTTCCTGCTAATATATAGTTTCCTTTTTTGTACTCTCATCCGGGGTTGGATTTCGATAATGCTTCACTCGTTGGTTTTAGGTTTGGAGATCCCGCACGAATAGACTTCCAGCTTGCAGACGTTCAATAAATGAATCAGGAATTCTAAAAATCAAAGTTCCTCCACGCCTTTAAAGACGTGAAGGTAAAAGAGAATATATCTATATGTTGGTTTTACTGCCCGAGCAGGATCCTTGCGATGTCGTCACCAACATCAGTGGTAGTGTTTGAACCGCCCATATCGTAGGTCTGGACCTTTGCTTCCTTGATGTTCTGCTCGATAGCAGAGACGATGGAGTCTGCCGCTTCCTTCTGACCTAGCTGTTCGATGAGCATTGCGCCTGCCCAGATGGTTGCGATAGGGTTGACCTTGTTCTGACCCTTGTACTTTGGTGCTGAACCGTGGATAGGCTCGAACATGCTTGTACCGTTCGGGTTGATATTTCCGCCAGGTGCGAGTCCGAGACCGCCCTGTACCATTGCTCCGAGGTCAGTTATGATATCCCCGAACATGTTAGGGGTAACGACAACATCGAACCATTCAGGGTTCTTGACGAACCACATGGTGATAGCGTCAACGAAGTTGAAGTCGGTCTTAACATCAGGGTGCTTCTCAGCGATGGTGTTGAACTCCTCTCTCCAGAATCCGTAGATGTCTGAAAGGACGTTTGCCTTGTCAACGGATGAAACATGCTTGTTCCTCTTCTCAGCAAGGTCGAAGGAGTATTCCATGACCCTCTGTGTTCCTTCCTTTGAGATCATACCGATCTGGTATGCGATCTCTTCGCTGTCGGTCTCAATGTCAAGTCCGAACTTTGCGTTGTAGAGTGTCCTGTTGACCTCGAGCAGGTCCTTGCTCATCCCGGATTTTGCACGACCACCGATACCAATGTAGAAATCCTCGGTGTTCTCCCTGACGACGACGAAATCGATGTCCTTAGGGGTCTTATCTTTGAGCGGGCACCATACGCCTTCCAGAAGCTTGATAGGTCGAAGGTTAATGTACTGGTCGAAATAGAACCTTGCAGCAAGAAGGATGCCTTTCTCAAGTACGCCCGGTGCGATCCTGTCATCTCCGATAGAACCGAGATATATCGCCTCGTAGTTTGAGAGTTCTTTAAGTGTATCCTCGGATATCAGTTCACCTGTCTCAAGATAGTGGTCTGCACCTTGTGGGAACTCTATCCAGTCAATATCGAATCCGAATTTCTCTCCAGCTGCGTCGATGACCTTCTTACCCTCAGCTATGATCTCAGGGCCGATACCGTCACCAGGCAGGACTGGTACTTTATATTGTGCCATAAATTTCCTCCTTATTGGTAATTCCAGATTTAGATCTTCATATTTTAGTCAGTCAGTTAGTGCAAGCTCCGATAGAGTATCGGGAGTAAGAACAAAAAGGAAAGGTAAGATCAATCAATGATCTTCCTTGTGTATTCCTTTAAACCGCCGGCATCTACGATACCGCGAACAAAATCAGGTAAAGGTGTAGCCTGGTACTTCTCGCCTTTTGTAAGGTTCTCGATGGTACCGGATTCAAAGTCTACGGAGATGTCATCCCCGTCATCGATCTTATCGGTGTCAGGACATTCAAGGAGTGCAACCCCAATGTTGATGGCATTTCTGAAGAATATCCTTGCAAATGACTTTGCTATAACACAGCCTACCTTTGTTCCTTTCAGGGCGATAGGTGCGTGTTCCCTTGAAGAGCCGCATCCGAAGTTGTTGCCTGCAACAACGATGTCGTTCTCCTTGACATTTTCAGCAAATTCCGGGCGTACCCCGATAAAAGTATACGGGGCAAGTTCCTCGGGAGTGTTCATCACGAGGTATCTTCCAGGTATGACGGCATCAGTGTCAACATCATCTCCGAACTTCCATACTCTTCCTTTCATTATAATCACCGGTGATATTTTCAAATGATCGTGAATTCTTTGCTCTGATAATAGCTTTCAGTTATTTAAGTACTTTCTACCGGAAAAATATTTCCGTGTCAACAAATGGCCCGGTCACAGATACACTGATCAGAAAAGACCTCATGCAAAGCGTTCCACTTTCATGTCCCTGCCATCCACAAACACTTTTGGATCCGTGATGATGCCATCCAGGTGAAGGTCAACGGAAACATTTCCTCCGAATGTGGAATTATCTCCCAGGGCAATGTGTATGGTGCCTCCTACCTTTTCATCTTCAAGGATAACTCCTATGAGCATTGCAGCAGGGTTGATGCCTATGCCTAGCTCAGCGATGTTGCGTCCGTCAGGTCCGACTTTATTCACCATCTCTTCAAGCTTTTCAGCACCTTCTCCTTCAAAGCTCACAGCCTTACGGTCTTTTATCTCAATGACCAGAGGATTTTCAAGCAAGCCGATACCTGCCATGGACCCATCGATCACAGCTGTACCGTTCACGTTCTTCGGGGCGATGTACATTTCTCCTGCCGGCAGGTTGGTTGTCTGCCCTTTTTCATTGCACATGCCGGTGTCTGCCAGCCATTCCCCGCCTTCGACATCAATGATAAGATCGGTGCCCAGTTCTGTGGTGATACGTACTTCCTTTGATCCCTTCAGTGCCTCAAGAAGTTCATCCGCAAGCATGTCGATCTTCTCATAATCCGCTTTGAGACCGCCTTCCTCCATCATTCCAATGGTAATTCCCGGCATTGTGGCAGTCCTTGTCCCGTTCTCTGATGCATGCTTGCGTGCTTTTGTATGGGTCAGTGACTTCGATGCAGGAGCGAGCAGGATGTCAGCATTCTTCATTGCCTCTTCAACGAGTGCAGGAGGTTCGGCACCATGTTGTGCCCTTGGTTCCATTGTAAGCAGCAATGTCTCACACCCGGCCTCCACTGCAGAGGCATACAATGCTTTCGTGATCTTCTCATCGGTACATGTATCAGTAACTATAAGGACAGTCTCTCCTTCTTTTGCACCCATGCAGGTGTTGATTACCATGTCCGCACTTTTCTTCATATCCATTGTTCTCATCTCCTTTCATTCAATGCATTCGGTTCATTCCCGCCATGCCAGCTGTATCTTGGCCTGACCTTAACAAGGTGTGTGCTCTCGGAGGTATCATCCACGACGAACGCAATACCTCTTTGAAGTCCTATCTTTTTGATGGATTCTCCAATGTTCTCTTTCATGTATGTGGGACGGATCGCTTCCAGTGCCTCAATATCATCTCTTGCGGTAAGCCTGTGGCATATCACGATGTCTGACTGGGATATTATATCAGGATGCAGAGCCGCAGGTCTTTGTGTGGCGAATATTATCGACAGTCCCGGCTGCCTTCCCTGACGTACCCACTCGTTGATGAGTATGTCTGATGCCGGTGTCTCTCCCTGTGAAGGCACGAACAGGTGGGCCTCATCTATGAACATCCAGACCATGGGCATCTTTTGTTCAATATTCTCATCACCCATTGCCATTCTTTCGTAAGAGCGTCTCTCCTTAAGGCGTCTGTTATAAGTGTCCCTTGCAATTATCCCGACCACCGCTGAGCGCACGACCTTGTTCTCTATGCTGCTAACATCGAGTATTGATGTGCAACCTTTTTTGATCAGTTCGGAAATGCCGCATGCATCCTTCTCAAAGACTCCCCATGATGCCGCTGTTCTCAGATAGTTCTCAACAGCCATCTTTGTGACATCATCAGTTCTGTCTTCAGCATTTATCCTGGCAATGATGTCCTCGAAGGAGAAGTTTTCAAAATCTCCCTTCATTTCCTCTATTATCCTGACAAGAAGAACCCCTGGCGGAGAAGTTGCTTTGATATTGAACAGTTCACACCAGTCATAACCCTGCAATTGAGCCACAGGTATGGAAAAGGGTCTCACTTCAATGTGCCTTTCTGTATATTCATCTACATGGCCTCCAGGTACAAAGACCTCTGCCTCAAAACCTGCAGGTTCCATGCTCCATTCCTGCAATAATTCTTCCTGAGGTTCGTTACCTATGCCAAGGGTCCAGAATATCCCCATTGTGTCGATAACCAGGGATGAAAGGTTCTGCCTGATATTATCCGGCAAAAGTAAAATCTCCTCTATGAGGGTTCCCATGGTATATGATTTCCCGTACCCCCTTTTGCCGCATATCAGGATAGCGTGTGGTTTCAGTGCGTCGATGGCAACGTGGGAACCTGAGGACCTGTCGAGTGCAAGGTACCTGCCGATATCCAGTACTCCTTCCTCATTTTCATCCCTTCTGCCGAGTATGTATCGTTTTTTGACCACTCCGGCCTGAATATCATCCTTTAGGTTTATAATCGGAGATGTAAGCATCTATTACCCCTGATTCCATATTTAATCTATCACAATTTCTTTGCTAATATTTCCAATTGTATTACAAAAATATCCATCACTCCACAATGTACGCTTTCCCCAATAATATTTCCTTATATGGGATTCTTTTTGTTCCCATATTTGCCATGTCGTTTCTTGTTTTAATCGTCTAAAAATTGACAAGATACTGATTTTAGGTTGACGTTTACTAAGTAAATGAATGTGGTCTTTGTAACATTCCATTTCTACCACCTCATTATCTGATTTAGAAGCTATATTTAAAATACTATCCTTCAAATCGTTTTCAATGTCTATCAAAGCCTTTCTACGACACTTGGAAACAAATATTACATGATACAACAACATAAACTTTCTGTTTTTTTTGTTCATAGTTCACATTATAGGATTAACATAAACTACATATGCTGTTAATTCTAATGTACCTTTGTATGTTAAAAGCCTACAAATATAGAATGTATCCTACAAAAGAGCAACAAGAGATCTTCTTTAAGCATTTCGGAGCATGTAGATTCATCTATAATTGGGGTTTAGAGCAGAAAATTAAGACCTATGAACAGGATGGTAAATCCATTTCAAGGTTTGACCTGAACAAAGGAATTACAATATTGAAGAGAGGAGATTACGAATGGCTTAAAGAAGTTAATGCTCAGTCATTACAGGGAGCTACTCTAAATCTTGACAATGCTTTCACAAAATTTTTCCGTGAGAAGAAAGGGTTCCCGAAATTCAAATCTCGGAAGAATCCTGTACAGGCTTTCAATGTTCCTCAAAATTACAAAATTGATATTGAGAATAATAGGGCTTTCCTTCCCAAGATAGGTAACGTCAAAACTATTTTACATCGTAATATAGGAAAAGGAGACCTCAAAACAGCTACAGTATCCCGTACATCTACCGGAAAATTCTACATTAGTATTCTCGTAGATGATGGTCTGGAATTCCCGAAAAAAGCGGAAATTTTCGTAAATGATACTGTGGGCGTGGACGTTGGTATTAAGAATTTTGCCATCACTTCTAAAGGTGAAAAAATCGATAATCCAAGACACCTTAAAAACTCCATGAAGCGTCTTAAAGTATTGTCAAAACGCCTATCTCGTAAGCAGAAAGGCTCCAGTAACGGGGATAAAGCCCGTCACCAGATTGCTAAACTTCATGAAAAAATAAGCAACCAGAGGCATGATTTTCAACACAAGGTTTCGACAAAGCTCGTCAGCGAGAACCAAGCCATAGCAGTAGAGACCTTAAACGTATTTGGGATGCTCAAGAACCATCATCTTGCACAACACATAGCCGATGCATCGTGGAGTTCCTTCGTAGAAAAACTCGAATATAAAGCCGAATGGTACGGAAAAACAATACTCCGCATCGGACAATTCAAACCATCTACGAAAATCTGTAATGTTTGTGGACACCATAATGGAAAGCTAACCCTTGCAGACCGGCAATGGGTATGCCCAGAATGTACTACCACTCATGATAGAGATATAAATGCCGCTATCAATATTAAGAAATTCGCTCTTCAAGAGCAGAACTTAATAGGAATATAATCGTCACCGTAGGGACTATGGGAAGAGCCTGTGGACTTGCTTCCAATGGGAAGGGGAATGAAGCAGGAAGCGTCTCGGTCTTTAGCCGAGATGTAGTTCACCATTGAGTTCTAATCAATAACTATACATATATGATTTTTCACCGGTGAACAAATGGTGCTGAACAAGTTCGTATGTACTGTCCCTAGATATCTTTCATATCTCAGGTTAAGGAAACTGGTACACATTTCAGGTGCTCTTTTTCCGGTGCTGGCCATCTATTCGGGAAAGGATCTCGCAGTTACTGTTGCAATGCTCTTAATCCTTATTTTTCTGGGAACTGAGCTGATCAAACCAAAAATCAGGAACTATTCTTTTTTCAGGCTTCTCTGGAGAAAGAATGAGTATGAGAGATTTGCCATTGAGCCCTTGCTCTATCTCCTCTCGATACTGTTGCTACTGTTGCTGTCATACCGGCTGGATGAAGGCATATGCTATGCTTCAATCATAATCCTCACAGTAGGGGACGGCCTGGCAACGGTAGCAGGCATTCATGGAAAGATGTGTTATGGCGGATCATCGAAGACCATTGAGGGGACTGCCGCAGGCATCCTCGGTGCAACCATCTGCAGCCTGCCTTTTGCGGGTCCGTTATCCCTTTCAGGTGCCGTCGCAGGCATGTATGTGGAATCACGTTCCGGCAGTCACGATAATCTTACTGTCCCGTTTGCAGCCCTTATTGGAATGCTTTTTATGCGGTTTTTTATCAATACCTATATATCGATAATCGCCTGAATGTATTTGCGGGATCTATCTATCCATTTACAGTTTATTGAAATGTTCGGGAATATATCATGAAATTAAGTTTTTATAGAAATGCTTTATTGTTGCTGATTTTGCTTTTTTCATTATCAGCAGCCGGCTGTGAGGATATTGGTAATGGTGCGAATGATATCGGGGATTCGGTGTCACAGAAGATGAAAGATATTGATTTCCTGAAATGGGCCTCAGATTCTTCAGGTGTCATCCTGGATGATTACAAAGCTATAAAGTCTGCATCTTCCGAAAGGGATGAGGTCATGTTGAGGGAAAGCGGTGCAAAGCTCAAAGAGGACTCAGAAATGTATCTTGAAGAACTGGATGGATTCACGTTATCTCCTTTCATGGAAGGTTTTGCAAATGAGTACAGGGATTTTTTGCAGCGCTCCTATGAGTTCGGTGATTTCGTAGAGGACAGTTCAAAGGAGATCGATTTCGAAGCTATTGAGAAGACCGTTGAATTCATGAACGAGACCTCAGAGTTCGTCGGGCAGATTTCTGATATGATGGAAGAGGCTGT
>JBNJIC010000006.1:0-25141 GCA_051749005.1 Halobacteriota archaeon
CTTCACGTTCTGCCGGGACTGTTGCTGTCATGAGAGCAGAGATTGCACCAAGTGATGCTGCATCCAGCAGATTTCCGCTGTCGTTCAGAACATGGACGTCAATAAAGACCATCCAGACCTCTTCTCCTTCCGTAATACACAACTTGTTTAAATCAATTGCGCCTGATTCACGGATACCGCGGTCTACCACACGTGCCATTTCAATAGCGTTTGGCCTTGGAGGACCTGCTTCGAAGTCAGGTGAAGCAATCGGGTTCAGCTCCATACTGGTGATGATAACACCCTGGTCAGCAGAATCCGGGAAAGGTGTACCGACCTGAAGTTTTACACCTACAAGTACCTGGGTGTCACCCATGTATACCATTGCAGAACCTTCTGCCTTGTCTATAACATTTGTCTCAAGCCTGATATCACGGATCTCGTCAAATGCACGACCATCCTCACGCTCACCTTTGAGAGCAAGATTGAATATATAATCTTTTTTAAGTCTTGATACAGCTTCATTGCTCATATTTCTCACCTTCTTCCTCAGGCACTGAAGCACTTTCATCTACTGCTGCTTCCTCAGAGAGTTCTTCCTCGACTACCTCTTCCTCTTCTTCGCCCTCAGCGTCAGTCACTTCAAATTCCGTGACGTCTTCTTTGAACATAGCTTCGGCCTCTTTAGCATCCCCGACATCTTCGTCCCCTTCATCTTCAAGGTCTTCGCTTTTTTCAACAGCTTTCTCTTCCTCAGCTTCAGAAACCTCTTCTTCCCCGGACTCAAGCTCAGCCTGAAGTTCAGCGTCTTCGAGGATCTCTTCCTCTTCAATGGTACCGAACTTTGACATAAGGGCAGCTTTCTGTATCTCAAATATCTGCTCACAGCCTTTCTTAACCATTTCGATACCTTTGTTGATCTCCTCAACTGTAAGGTTACCATCCATCTGCAACAGAGTAATTTCACCATCCTCTGTCAGTGCGATAGGCAGGTCAGCATCACCATAATTGTCCTCAGGTTTGTTAAGGTCAAGTACAAGCTGACCGTCCACCTTACCGACAGCACAGGAAGCCACCAGTCCCTTCATAGGGATACCGGCATCAACCAATGCAAGGGTTGCAGCATTGATGGCAGCTGTCCTTGTTCCAGCATCTGCCTGAAGGACCTCTGCGAACACATCAATGACAGCTGATGGATAATACTGTTTCATGACAACAGGCTCAAAAGCCTCTCCGCTTACCTTTGATATCTCAGTGCTTCTCCTGCTTGGACCAGGCCTTATGCGGTCCTCCACAGAGAAAGCTGCCATATTGTACCTGTACCTTACAAGAGCCTCACCAGGGCGCTGAAGCCTGCGAGGGTGAAGTTCCCTTGGACCATAAACAGCCGCAAGGATTTTGTTGTTGCCCCATTCAAGATAACAGGAACCATCGGCCCTTGAGAGTACGCCCATCTCAACGGACATAGGGCGGATCTCATCAGCACGCCGGCCGTCAAGGCGGATCCCGTTCTCATCAATAAATTTTTCCGGTTTATCACTCATATTAAATCTCCAATTTCATCTCTTTACTCCCATAATTCAGCAGGGCCTTTTTATGCCTCATCTGCATCTTCGTCCAACAGGGCATCGACCTTACGATAGGTCTCTTCTGAAACATTGTTCTCTTTTGCGGGCAGAGATGACTTTTCTTCCTCTATCATCTCATCCGCATCCGACTCAGAAACCTCTCCGGGTTCGTTTTTAAGGAACCTGCTAACTTTATCCGTTAAACCGGATATATGAGATTCACGTTCGATCATTGCGATCGCATCTGCCAGATGATCCATATCACCTGAGTTACCATTGATCCAGATACGGCCGTTCTTTCCTACGAACACATCACAACCTGATTCCTTTTTAAGAATCGAGACCATGGAGCCGCTGTGACCTATCACACGAGGCACCTTTGCAGGCATAACATCGATGATACGGCCTTTTGTCAGCAATCTTGTACCAGGTTCGCGCATGGTAAGCTCCACTTTCATGGACTTGCTGACATCTTTTACACGAACGATCACGCAATCCCCGATATCCATATACTTCCTCATTTCCGAGGAATCAACACGTTTCGGATATTCGGAAACATGAAGCAATCCGTCATAAGGAGAACCAGTTTCCATGATCCAGTTCGAAGGTGTAACATCAATTACAGTACCGATTATGAAATCTCTGCGTGAAGGAAGATATTTTCCTGAAAAAGGTACAACTGAAACTTTGTTCTTGACGTTTGCAATTCCATAAAGCAAGGAATGAACCTTGCCGTCCTTTACATATGTTCCCGCTCCGGCCATATCCTCTTTATCAGAAAGGATCTGTCCGGGGATTACGATTTTCCGATCCATGAGCTAACCTCTTACAAAAGCTTGGTTGCAGCATCCCCTTTTGTCAGACGGTTAACAAGACCGTAAAAATCATTCTGCAATCCTGCAGGCATCTTTACAACAGCAACCCATGAACCATCATTCTCCCACCGGTCTTTGAGCATAGTACCAAACTTTGCAATATCACCATATGATTTGCCGGCATACTCCGGAGGGATCCTTACCTCTACCTCCACTTCCTCGAAACGGATAGGTATAATAGGCCTGATGGCTTTCATGACAATGTTTACCTGTTCATCAACGCTTTTGAGCGGATCGATGTGAACCTTTGCCTCTTCCATTGCCTTTTCGATACGAGCAGGTGGATGAGGAGTTCTTGTCTGTGGATTGATAGCGTTCTGTGCTATAATGGAAATGACCTGTCTGGTCTTTTCCTCAAGAATGTGTTTTCTCTGTTCACTGGTAAGCTGAAGCTCACCGTGCTTGATAATATATGCTGCGATCTCGAAAACGTCAGTGGTGTTGAATGCACTATCAAGATCGGATTCTGCGATATGATCACCGGTACTGGCATCTTCAAAGATTGACTCTACTGCAAGAATGTCCTCGATCTTTACATCGCTACCTTTCTTGAACTCCAGTGCCCCGTCAGGGTCTACAAGTACTTCATAATGTTTGCTGCCTTTTTTCAACCTTGCAACCAATGATTCATCAAGTGATACCATACTTTACTCCCTCCTGTTTTACTAAGCAATGTAAAAATCACTCTTCCGGCTGTTCCTCTGTTACTTCTTCTTCGTCTTCCCTGTGTTCTTCAAGAATACGTTCCACAAAGGATGCGACCTCATCTTCAGGACATTTTCTGAACTTACGGTCTTCAAGGCTGACCATACCAACCTCGAGTGTGGAAGCATCAATTTTCACATCAGTTGCACTGTAAAGTGCTTCCATTCCAAGCATAACAGCTTCGTCCATGGACATGTCCTCTGTATATATTTCTTCAAAGGTCTCCATGAATGTATTGCGGCCTGCACCAATAGCAGTTGCCTTGTATTCAAGAAGTGCACCGCTTGGATCACTTTCAAATAGCCTTGGCCTGTTGTCATCAACGCCTGCTATCAAAAGGGCAGTACCATACGGACGAACTCCTCCATATTGTGTGTATGTCTGCTTGTGGTCACAGATCTTCTTGGAGAGGACCTCCACACCTATAGGTTCGTCGTATGTGACCATATTTATCTGGGCTTCGACCCTTGCACGATCCACAAGTGCACGTGCGTCTGCAACAAGACCTGATGTTGCAACACCAATGTGCTCATCTACCTGGAAGATCTTTTCAATAGATTCTGCTTCTATCAACCTGCTTGTGATCCTTTTATCCACCAGCAGGACCACACCATCTTTTGATTTTATGCCAGCTGCCGTAGTTCCTCTCTTGACAGCCTCCCTTGCATATTCTACCTGGAAGAGCCTTCCATCGGGACTAAAAACAGTAATTGCTCTATCATAACCCATTTGTGGTGCCATTTGCATGATCTTTTATCTCCTAATATTTACTTTCGTGATGCTAAAAAACGTATGAATAGAGTTTCTGTACATTCACCTAGTTCAGTTATAACTTAATTAAATTATTATATATATGGCTGTTCATGGTTTTTCTTCAGGACTATATACCGTACACTCTTCTAAATACTTATTTGTTGCTCCATGAACAGTCCCAGATATGCCCAGTATATGAACAACAACAGGTTTTCCATTGACAGAGGTCACAGAGGCAAGTACCGCGCGCGTCATATCAACCTTTTCCCGGACGCAGCGAACAACACCTTTGGAGTCCTCAAAATCAAGTAACCGGATATCACATTCGCTGGAACCTTTATCACCAATAAGATATCCGGCACATGAAAATATCTCACGGAGGAGATCGCTTCTCTCGATCCCTTCCCCGCCTATTAGTTCAAAAGCAAAATACCTTTTATTGGTACGCTGTGTCGGAGGCAGGATCTTCATATGTAATCACCTTCATTTTCTGAAAGATCATCTTCTACGATCTCCACACCTTCACATATGAAGGTATTCCCGCGGCGACTTCTTTTTATAATCTCTGCCGGAGTCACGCTCAACGCAGCTATCGCCTCATCATGCTCCATGCCAAAAAGTGTTGCAAGCGCAATCATTTCACGTGGAGCACGCAGTTCATAGCAAAAAGATGCATTGTTCGTAAGCAATAAAGGAACATCATATTTCCTTGCAAGCCTCAGATTCTCCCTGAAATGGGAAAGAGCATGCACACGCCTCCCTCCACGTAGCTTAATCATGGAAAGGATGTCAAATCCGATGGCAACATTATTATCGCTTGCTGATTTCGCAAGCACATGATTCAGGCCGCTGTTTCTGGAAGTCCCAGGTTGTAGAAGTATATCTACGTTAGGATTTTCCACAGCTGCACGATTTATACCCTCGTCGCCACCATGTACTGCAAGGACATCCATCTTGTGTCTGAATTTTCCTATAAGTCCGTGTAGTTTAGAAGGACTTCCTGCCATAATCTCTACACCGCGAAGTACCTCAATATCGTTTCCAGGTATGAGCTTAGTAACAGTATCGGAATCTGAATGATTAGTTATGGCAATTCCGGAAAAACCCAGATGTTTTGCCATTGAAACCATTTCCTCCTGTGTACTTTTGCCATCAGGTGCACAGTGCACACAAATATCATAGAACACAGGATCAGCCAAACAATTCCTCCACGATCTCCCCGGCCTTCTGGCGGTCCTTTGGATATGTCTCTATCTTCACTTTTACAATAATTGCATCTGAAGAAGAGGAAACCCTGACCTTCCCACAATATGCTGCCTGCTTATCAAATCTTAAGTGGAACATCTGGTCCTCGTCCAGCCTGTCGGGCATCTCGCTCCTGAGCAGTTCCACATCCTCATCAGTCATTTTGCTGCGCACAAACTTAGCAAAGGCCTTCGTATCAGGCTTTCGTTTGATAGTAGAACTGAAAAGGGTAATCGGATTGCCGTAATGGCCTTCGATCTCCAGTGCTTCAACATACTTACCAGTATCACTGCACTTGCCCTTGTCAAATGATTTTAATAAAAAGAGGTCCAGAGCATCTCTAACTCTGGACACATCTTCAGTAGCATGTGCGCTTACACGCACAGAGATATAGTGAATCACTTTTTGCTGCTGTTAATGTTTGATCTGACGCTTGGTCTGGTCTTCTCAGTACCTGTGCCGCGCTTCCTCATACCTCTGCTCTTACGACCTGCACTGGTCTTGCCACGGAATGCCCTTCCCTTGTGGGCCTTATCACATATCCAGCTGAGGTTCTTATCGCTCTTGATTACAGGGTGGCTTGGGTCAACAAGAATAACTTCGAACCATTTCTGTTTACCGTCGTCACCAACCCAGTAAGAGTTGAGGACTTCCATGTTAGGATATTTCCTGCTTGCACGCTCTTCAGAGATCCTCTGTGCGCTTTTTGCGACAGTGATCTTGTTCTTACCCATGTGCTGAGTACGCCTTCCACGGATATAGCGTGACTTCCTCATGCTACCTCTTCGTACCTTAACACGTGCAACAACAATACCCTGCTTTGCCTTGTAACCAAGTGCTCGTGCACGGTCAATACGGGTTGGGCGCTCGACCCTTGTTACAGAGCCTTCCTTTCTCCATTCCTGAAGTCTCTCCCATCTTAGCTCATGAACATATGAGTCCTTTGGGTTCTTCCATGCGTCTCTTACATATCCATAGAATGATTTTGACAATTTTTTCACCTTTGTTTCATGCTAGTTTCACGGTTCAGCCAAAATTACTTCGGCCACACTCCCACGGGACTCTCATCCCGACAATGAAACATCGGTTAGTACATGCACTATACCATTTAAATCTTTGTATGAGAAAAGTAAAAGATAGACAGAGCTATTTAAAATTGAAATTATAATAAAAAAAGAAAGAATGTGGGGCTGGTGAGATTCGAACTCACGATCGACGGGTCTCTCCGAACACTGCCATACGACAGTAAATGTTCTTAAAGAACACACATCAGTGCTCCAACGGTTCCTCACCGACCTGCCCCGTCGGGCAGATCTCAGCAGACCCGTTGTTCATCATTTATCCGCTGGAGCCCGTCGCCATTCCTGGCTAGGCCACAGCCCCGCAACCTTGCGATTGCACCCCTCAGATACATCTCATCAATAATATAGGTATCGGTATGAAGAGATATTATCCTGCAACCGGATTTGCCTGAGCACACCCCGGAATACAATAGTGTTAATCAAACAGTTAATCAATTAGCCAATCAGCCCAGTTAATTAGTCAGTCAGCCAACCGACCAATCAGTTATTCTTCATCGATAAGGTCAGCAAGTTCGATACAGATGTTCTCTATCGCTTCACGGATGCTGTCAACAGACACACCCAGAAGTCCTGCAAGATAAAGTGCACCACCTGCACCAACACCCTCCTTGACATATCCTAGCTCATACTGCCTGAGGCCTTTGTGTGAAGAACGTCCGAATCCAGGGTCAACCGCATGCATATCTGCACCAAGTTCTTCAATGATCTCATTGAAATTGGCACTTTCGTCCTCTGCAACGTAAGTGGTGGTCACAATAGAAACATTGCTGAGATCTGTACCCATATGCTTCATGAAAGCGTATACAGCTGCCATCTGAGTACCTCCTGCAAGGATGACACGCCTGCCCTTAAGGCCCTCCACAATACCTGCAACTGCAGGCATCATTGGATCACCAAGACAAGATATCGCCCTAACAGGATCTGACCGCAGGCTTCCCTTTGTAATGGCTGATGCCTCCATTGCCTCACAGACAACTTTGTGCTTTAGGTCAACAGGGTTCTCACAGGAACTGCTGCTCACATGACCGTCATACCCAAGAGCATTGAGTACCCCCATTGCAGTGGTAGTTCCTGCAGGTGTGCTTTCTCCGATCACGAACATATCATGATTGTCACACACCTTCTCACCCACCCGGCGTGCACGTTCAATAATAACTTCAACATCGTGAACGGCAATCTCCTTGCGGATATCCTCACCTGGTTTTGCGTTAAGGTCCTCAAATGAGACCCTGGGAGCGATCTTCAGGCCAGAGTTCACGAAAAGATGAGGGACTTTTGAAAGCTGAAGGGATGCACGGGTGATAAGACCGGGTGTCGGAGTGTTATAGGGAGGTGTCATCGGAAGTACCGGAGTACTGATTATACCACCGGTCTCCACAAGTTCTGCATCGCCGGTAGGCGTATAGTCCGTCAGTTTTGCAGTCTTCCCTGCTGCAGATATCTTTTCAATATATGCAGTCTCCGTATTTGCCAGCACACAAATGAAAAGCGGCTTCTCAGGTTTTTTATCGTTAGCTATCAGAGATTCCATTATACATCGCCCTCCTGTTAACCATTTCTTAATATATCCTTTTATCAGTATGTCCTTGAAACGTAAACCCGTGTGCCGGTAGCCTTACCACACACAGGACATTTATAATCCCCATTCTCCTCCTGATCAGAAGGGATTCCGAGAATACCTGCACCGACCTGCACATCCATCTCGAGTCCGCATTTCTCTTCACCACACCATGGAACATGGGCAATACCTTCAGAGACCTTGTCACGTACGTCATCAATTGTTTCACACTCGAATATACGTGCTTCAAGACCTTTTTTTGCTTTTTCCAGAAGAGAGGACTGAATCATCTCGAACCTGCTAAGAATCTCTGCCTCAATGGATGCAAGCGGAACCTGTTCCTTCTCACCGGTATCACGCCTTGCAATCATGGCAGCTTCCTTCTCAAGATCCCTCGGACCGATTTCGATCCTCAGGGGAACACCTTTCATCTCCCACTTGTAGTATTTTGAACCCGGACGTTTGTCACTGTCATCTACAGTAACCCTTATACCTGCAGCTTCAAGCCTTTCCTTTACTTCATTGCATGCAGCCAGAACTGACTCCGGCTTTTTGAAGAGGATAGGAATAATAACCGCCTGGACAGGTGCAACTTCAGGTGGCATGATAAGACCCTTGCCATCACCATGGATGGATATCAGGGCAGCAATGGAACGTTCGGAGACTCCATAACATGTCTGGTGGGCATAGACCTGCTCACCTTCAGGATCCTCGTACTTGATATCGAAGGTCTTTGCAAAATTGTCACCCAGATGATGGGCTGTTCCGATCTGCAATGTCTTTCCGTCAGGCATCAGTGCATCCACTGCGATTGTATAGTCAGCTCCAGGGAACTTGTCCCAGTCAGGCCTCTTTGATGGAAGTACAGGTACTGCAAGTCTCCTGTAGAATTCGGTGTATAATCTTATGGCCTCATCGACCTGTACAGCCGCATCTTCCCATGTGGCATGTACAGTGTGTGCTTCCTTAAAGGAAGTGATCTCACGCAGGCGTATAAGCGGACGAGTATGCTTTGTTTCATACCGGAAAGTATTGACTATCTGGTACAATTTCAGTGGAAGATCAGCATGGGACCTTACCCAGAGGCGATACATTGGATAGATCGCAGTTTCACTGGTGGGACGAAGTGCCAGTTTCACATCAAGAGGAGTCGTACCACCGTTCAGTACCCAGTAAACCTCATCCTCAAAACCTTTGATGTGCTCTGCCTCTTTCATGAACTCATTTTCTGGTATCAAAAGAGGGAACATCGTCTCCTGATGATCCTTGTCAAGGAGTTCACGGATAATTGCGTACACGTTCCTTCGAATGGAAAAACCAAAAGGATACCATACATAGGAACCCTTTACAGGATAACGCACATCCATGATCTCGGCTACCTGGAGCAGGTCGTTATACCATTCGCTGAAGCTCTCTTTTGGAGGAAGCATTGCTTCTTTTTCTTGTTCGGCCATAATGTCACCAATAAGATCAAAATGATTTAATAGAATATTCAGTTAGAATTGTGTCAGCAGATACATGCATCATTTATAGTCATTTCCGATCGGCCGGACCTTTTCGGAAGAATCCATATCCAGTTCGGAAGAATCAACATCAAAGACTATCATTCCACTATGCAGGTTTGCTGCCTCTTCGGCGGAAAGAGTGCGTGATATCGCTTTTTCAGAAATTATCGCGCTGTTGCCAAGTGGATCTTCTATGATCACTTTCAGAGGGTATTCCCCTTCAATTGCTTTTTCAAGCAACTTCTGAAGCTCCAGTCCGCGCTCGTGAGCCTCAGGTTCGTCCTTTACCCATTCGGTAGCTGTCACAACAACAGACCTGACCCTTTCAAGGATACCTTCGATATTTGTGACATAGGACTCAGATACAGATCCCGGTTCAACATCAATGCCCAGATCAGGTATGCGAATCGTACCCGATGTTGAACGAATTACCCTTGCATTAAGATCCTCTGATCTCTCTACCATCATTTCGAAACGTACCGGATCCTTTTGCGTCATGATCATGGTATCAGCAAACCTGAAACCACAATTGTAACAGGAAGTGGAAATATACATCACTTCCCCGAAATAAGGGATCTCGTCACCCTGCCAGTTAATTATAAGTTCTTCCTGACAGAGAGGGCAGGATGTGCGTGTCTCAAAAGAATCCCCGGAGCCATCCACGGAGTCGTTCTCAGTACTCAATACCTTCCACCAACTATCTTGGACCTGTCTATCTTCACGCCTGTTGGGGTAACAAGTACCTGATCATCCTTGATGCCCGCAATATCACCATGAACATCAATAACAACATCCTTGAGGTCCTTGAGTGCCCTGTCAAGCATCAACTTGTCGGCTTTGATATTTGAGATATCGATCATGAGAATATTACCATCATAGACCTCTTTCTTAAGACCCGGGAGCTCGTTCAGGTTCGTAAGTTCTGCCACTCTGACATAGGTCTCTGCAGGTTCATCTGCCATTTCCTGCTCGAACTTGCCGAGATCAAGCTCGGTATATTCTTCAGCATCGGTTACACCCTTCGATCCGCTTCCAAATAATTTGTCCATGATATTTGCCATAGTCCACACCTTTGTGTTATAATTCAATGAATAGAATATACTGTCATTATTAAGTCTTTTAATATTTAAGCCATTAGCCATATAAGGCATTTAAAGCTGCAGTAATATTACTGATTACTGCTTTTATTATTCAGCCTCATCATATTTTAATGATGGCTTTACAGATGCATATGTCACTAGTAACTTATACCTCCAGGTTCCACAGATCATCCCCTACATAATGGATGGATTTTACTGCTTTGCCTGATCTCCCCACCATATCGCTTCCCGGGATAATCGCACGTCCAATAGCAAGCGCTTTGCCATGAGTTTCCTCTGCTATGATCACAAGATCGTTCTCCTTAATGGATGGGTCAGCACTTACAATACCGGGACACATGATATCTGCGCCGTTGACAACGAACTTCACTGCCCCCGAATCAACTACCACTCTACAGCAATCAATACCAAGTTCCAGTGCACCCTTGACGGTGGGGAACATTTTATCCTCCCCTTCATCCTGGAAGAACAGGACATCTCCGTCAACTATTATGATATTGAACCAATTCGCCGTAGCACTTTCAAGCTTTTTATCGGCGATCTTGTCAATGACATCACCAAAAGAGGAACTAAGGGAACTCAACAGTTTGTTCTTTACAGATTTTCGTAGTTGAACTCTGGATTTTATTTTCAACTTACCACCTTTGATAGGAAAATATTAGCTTGCACCATATTAAGCACCATATGCCTTTAAACGTTTCGCGCAGTTGCTATCGAAAAGCAATCAAGCAATCAAGCAATCAAGCAATAGAAACATGAAAGGAAGGATAGATGAAAAATACAGATATCTGACAGAAATAAACCTTCACAATTATTTATAACTAAATATAAATTGGACTATAGCTTATATCTGATAATACCTTATAGCATCTGGTGGAAAACAACCGGACGATCGCCGTCACTAAAAACCACCTTCAGCACAATATTCTAAAAAAGTTACCTTGCAATATAAGAGATACATTGCAATCGGACTGCTAGAACTGGAATAAAAAGAGAGCCTAGTCGATCCACCATATTTAAAACAAGAAAAGATACAATCGCTTTGCTGCAAATAGGAAATCAATCAAAAACAGAAGATCTGCTTTGATCAATGCAAAATGAGATTTCAAATTTAAACAGATTCACAAAATTATACAAAACATAGCGCAACCGCCCACATAGGACGGTTTTTCTAAAAAAGCGAATTATGGAGGTTCTAATATAATTGATCATAAGAGAAAGAAGTATTCCGCATATACTCTTTCGAATTACAAACATATTTCCCGGATACAGGATATGAACCAGAAACATCTGGATGAGATCGAGATTGCTGCACGTATACTACCCTTTCGTGTAAACAATTATGTGGTCGATGAGCTAATAAACTGGAATAATGTCCCGAACGACCCAATATATACGCTGACCTTCCCTAACAAACATATGTTGCTTCCACAGCATTACCAGAGGATGGAAGGACTTTTACGAAATGATGCTCCGGAAGAAGAAATACAGGATGAGATTCAGAAAATAAGATTGACCATGAATCCTCACCCTGCAGGACAACTTGATAAAAATGTCCCGGAACATGAAGGAGAACTTCTTCGCGGAATGCAGCACAAGTATGACGAAACTATCCTTTTTTTTCCTGCACAGGGCCAGGTATGCCATGCATTCTGTACTTTCTGCTTCAGATGGGCACAGTTTATAGGCATGGATGACCTCAAGTTCTCCAGCCGGGATGTCGATCTTCTTGTATCATATCTTCAGGAACATCCGGAGGTAAGGGATATACTGTTCACAGGTGGAGATCCCATGACCATGAGTGCAGGTCTTCTTAAAAAATACATAGAACCGATCCTTGAAGCAGACATTCGCACTGTTGAAAGCATAAGGATAGGTACAAAATCACTAAGTTACTGGCCATACCGCTTTGTATCGGACAGGGATAGTAAGGATATTCTCGAACTATTCAGCAACGTTACAGAACACAATAAACACATGACGGTAATGGCGCATTTCAACCACCCGAAAGAACTTGCCACCGATGCTGTAAGGAAAGCTATACAGAACATCCGTTCAACAGGCACGCAGATAAGAACACAGTCACCCCTGATAGCACATATAAATGATGAACCATCCCTCTGGGAGCAGATGTGGAGGGAACAGGTACGTCTGGGCTGCATCCCTTATTACATGTTCATGGTAAGGAACACAGGCGCAAAACACTATTTTGATGTACCGATGGCAAGAGCATGGGAGATCTTCCAGAATGCTTACCAGAAAGTCAGCGGTCTTGCAAGGACCGTTCGCGGACCAAGCATGTCGACAGACCCCGGAAAGATCAATATTCTAGGCATTCAGGAAATAAATAATGAAAAGGTCTTTGTGCTTGAGTTCCTGCAGGGACGGGAAAGTAACTGGGTACGCAGACCATTCTTCGCAAAATATTCCCCGACTGCTTCATGGATCACAGACCTTAAACCCGCCTTTGGGAGCCAGAAATTCTTTTTTGAGTAAAAGGAAGGACAAATCCTCTCTTACTGGTATGATCAACTGCAAGAATCACTATTAACAATTATTATTTTTGTTGACCTCTTTGACGAAGAGCTTTGACAACCAGTAAGATACTTTTTAAAATGGGAGTGATTTGTATCCCGGTACATCATAGTATAATTTCTATTGTAACGATTTCATACAATAATATTTAAATTGGTTACTGCATTAGGATGGTATCTATAATAACGTAGCCAAGAAACTTGACCCATCCGGGGAGGTCATCAGCGTGATAAAAGAAGTTACTGATCAGTACAATGCTAAAGAGATCGAAGAGAAGGTTCACGAGCTCTGGGAAGCAAATAATGCTTACAGAACAGTACGTGAACACAGAAAAGGCGCCAGAAAATTTTTCTTTGTGGACGGACCACCATACACAACAGGTCATATCCACCTCGGTACCGCCTGGAATAAGATCATAAAGGATTCCATCCTGCGATACATGTCCATGAACGACCACGACATCCTTGACAGGGCCGGCTGGGACATGCACGGACTCCCCATCGAAGTAAAGGTCGAGGAAGCACTTGGATTTGAATCAAAAAAGGACATCGAGGCCTATGGCGTTGGTAACTTCATCGAAAAATGCAAGGAATTCGCACTTCGCCAGAAAGATGACATGACCGGCCAGTTCCGTACACTGGGTGCATGGCTTGACTGGGAAGACCCATACATGACACTCAAGGACGAGTATATAGAAGCTGCATGGTGGACACTGAAGCAGGCACATGAAAAAGACCTGCTTGACACCGGAAAGAGGGTCGTCAACTGGTGCCCCAGATGTGAAACCGCGATCGCTGATGCCGAAGTTGAGTACGAGGACCGCGATGACCCTTCAATTTACATTAAGTTCAAATTAAAGAATGAAGAGAATTCCTTCATCGTGATCTGGACCACAACCCCGTGGACCATCCCATCCAACATTGCTGTGGCAGTCCATCCCGACTTCGAATACGCAAGAGTGAAGGCTTACAACGCCGAAGGCGACAGTGAAACACTGATAATGGCAACCGAACTCGTGGAGAACGTTCTCAGAATTGGAAGGTATGCAGATTACGAGATCCTCGAGACCATGAGCGGAGAAGACCTCCAGGGACTATCCTATGAGCATCCGCTTGCCGACCTCGTGCCAGCCCAGGCAGAGATCGAGCACAAAGTATACAATGCAGATTATGTTACAGCAGAGAACACAGGTTGTGTCCACATCGCTCCCGGACACGGTGTTGACGATTTCGAGGTCGGTGTAAAGAACGGCCTCCCGATATTCTGTCCTGTAGGTCCCAATGGCAGTTATACAGATGAAGCAGGAAAGTACACCGGCATGAACATCCGTGATGCAAACCGTGTTGTCATGGACGACCTCCTCGAAAAAGGACTGCTCATCTCCGAGAAGACCATAAGCCACAGATACGGCCACTGCTGGAGATGCAAGACACCTATCATCTACCTGGCAACTGAACAGTGGTTCCTGAAGATCGGAGAGCTCAAGGAAGCTATGCTTGAAGAGATCAAGAAGGTCAACTGGACCCCTGACTGGGCAGGTTCAGCAAGGTTCAGGGACTGGATCGAGGGCGCACGTGACTGGTGCATATCCAGACAGCGCTACTGGGGTATCCCGATACCCGTATGGAAATGTTCAAAATGTGCAAAGATCGATGTGATCGGTACAAGGGAAGAGCTCGTGGAACGCTCCGGCGCAGATGTTAATATCGAACTACACAGGCCCTATGTTGATGAGATTACCATACCCTGTGATTGTGGTGGAACCATGAAACGTGTGGAAGATGTCTTCGACGTCTGGTTCGACTCTGCAGTTGCATCCTGGGCTACACTAAGGTTCCCTCACACAAGGGAGCAATTCGACGAGTGGTGGCCTGCTGACTTTATCACAGAAGGACACGACCAGACCCGCGGATGGTTCTATTCACAGCTTGGCGCCAGTATGGTGGCATTTGGAAAAGCACCATACAAGAGCGTGCTCATGCATGGCTTTACCCTTGACGGCAGCGGAAAGAAGATGTCAAAGAGCCTGGGGAATGTCGTGCAGCCTGCAGAGGTCATCGACAAGTTCGGTGCTGACACCCTCAGAGCATACGTGCTCTCTTCCAGCGCACCATGGGAAGACCTGAAGTTCAACTGGGATGAGATCGCAACGATGCACAGGACCAACAACATCCTGTGGAACGTGTACCGCTTCCCATTGCCATACATGGCACTGGATAAGTTCAACCCGCAGGAAGTCACACTCGACTCCGTGAAGGCACATCTTAGGGAAGAGGATAAATGGATACTATCACGCATGCAGTCCGTCATTGCCGCCGTGAACAAGGCCATGGAGGAAAGAGTACTCCACAAAGCAATGCGTGCTATCAATGAGTTCGTACTTGAGGATCTTTCAAGGTGGTATATCCAGCTAATCAGGCCAAGGACATGGGTAGAAGCAGATGATCCGGACAAACTGGCAGTTTACAGGGTTCTCTACGACGTGTTCGTAACAACTGCAAAAGTGATCGCACCGTTCATGCCTCACCTTGCAGAGGAAATGTACCAGAACCTTGTGAGAAATGTCGATGTGAATGCACCTGCAACCATCCACCTCTGTGACTGGCCGGAGGTCAACGAATCACTCGTGGACACCGAACTTGAAGCAGAAATGAAGGCTGTACGCTCCATTGTGGAAGCTTCATCCAACGCCCGCCAGAAAGTAGGACGCAAGCTCAGGTGGCCGGTATCACGTATAATTGTCAATCCACAGGAAGAGAACACACTTGCTGCTGTGGACAGACTCCGCTACGTCCTGATGGACCAGACAAATTCCAAGGATGTTGAAGTCACAGGCATCGGAGAAAGCTGGGGTGAGCTCGGCGTGGAATCCTCACCTAACCCCGGAGCAATCGGACCTGTTTTCAAGGGCGATGCCGGTAAGGTGAATGCAGCTATCGGCTCAATGGACACCATGGAACTGAAGAAAGAACTGGCTGGCGGCGAGATGGAGATAGCACTTGCAGATGGTACAAATGTTACCATCACTGAGAAGATGGTCAACTTCAACGAGACACTTCCGGAATCCGTGGCAAGTGCTGACTTTGCAGGCGGTGTGGTATTTGTGGATGCAAACCTTACACGCGAAATAGAATCCGAAGGATACTCCAGGGAAGTTATCCGAAGGATACAGGACATGCGTAAGGAACTTGACCTTGATGTCGATGACAACATAAGGGCACACATCCAGATCGATGATGAAAGGGTTCTTGACCTTGTACTGGACTTTGAGAACTACATAGCAAAAGAGGTACGTGCAAATGTTCTCGTCATAGGCCTCGATGTTGATGTCACAGGAGAGCTTGTGAAAGACTGGAATGTAGAAGGCATTTCAATGCACATAGCGATCTCAAAGGCGGAGTAAGAACAGGTGAAATAATGGATTTTAAAAAATGGGAACCGATCTACGAGAAGATCCTGGAGGACTTTGGATTCTCCAGAGAGGATGACGAAAACTCTGCCATCCTCCTTTCCCATCTTTTGATCGGACACAATACCATTAGGACTTCCACACTTGAGGAAATGATCAGTGAAAAAGACGTCCTTGTGTGTGGAAATGCACCAAAGCTTGAGATCGACCTGAGAGAGGTAAACATAGATGACTACATGATCATCGCCGCCGATGGTGCCACAGCACATCTTATTGATAATGGTATTGTACCTCACATAATTGTCACAGATCTTGACGGAGATGTTGAAAAGGAGATCGAAGCTAACCAGCAGGGATCCATTATGGTGGTACATGCACACGGTGACAACACTGATAAACTGTTAAAGTATGTGCCACAGATGAAAAACATAATCGGCACTACCCAGGCAGCACCTTTTGCGAACATCCACAACTTCGGAGGTTTTACGGACGGGGACAGGTGTGTCTTCCTTTCATACGAGTTCTATGCTAAAAGCATCACTCTCGTTGGTTTTGATTTCAATGACAGGAACGTGACACCAATGAAGGAAAAGAAGCTCATGTGGGCAAAGAAACTATTAGGTGCTTTCTGAAGACCTTTTTTTGTCTTCTACTCTTTCCTTTTATCGTACATTCTTGATTTTTATTTAATTTGTTTCTTGACAGGAAATTTTTACACCTGAATTTAGATCAAAATAACCAGAGATAAAGGTATTCAAAAAAAGAAGTTGTTACAGTATCTTTTATATTCTTTCAAGTGTAATACATCTATACTTGTATCACTTCAGCATGCTGGAAAGATGTATCTTATTGTATCATATGGGTTGATAGATACGGACGAATTGCAATAATATGAGGTTTTATGCAAACTTTAATCATATGCATCGACAGGGACGATGATCTTGGTGAAAAAGCAAATGTTACCACTCCCCTCATAGGACGTGAGGATAACATTGATGCAGCAGTGAAACTTGCAACTGCAGACCCCGAGGATTCAGACAGTAACACGATCTTTGGTGGTATCAATGTACTTGATGAACTGCTGTCAAAGGGAGTTAATGCACAGATCGTCACATTTGCAGGCGATAAAAATGTTGGAATCATATCAGACCAGAAGATATCTGCTCAACTTGATGCGTTCATGAGCGAACATGAAGTCACCAATGCAATATTTATTTCCGATGGGGCAGAGGATGAGACACTCCTGCCAATAGTACAGTCCCGTCTCAAGATCGATTCTGTAAAGCGTATCGTCGTGAAGCAAAGTGCAAACCTCGAGAGTACCTATTACATCCTCAAGAATGCTCTGAACGACCCAAAGATCTCACAGACCTTTTTTGTACCTCTTGGACTCGCAGCAATGATCTATGCGATCTTCCTTCTGGCAAGATATCCGGAAGGTGCCATAATCGGAATCTCGGCTGCAATCGGCCTGTACATGCTTTACAGAGGATTCAACCTTGACCAGCCATTCGCCCTTTTGAGGGAGAGAATGAAGAATGCTTTCTATGAAGGGCAGATGACCTTTGTGACCTACACAATCGCTGCTATCCTGGCAGTGATCGCAACCATGATAGGTGCTGTAACACTATGGCAATATTATATTGATGGTGGGAGCTGGTACTATGGCATAGTTACGCTTATTACAGTGTTCATTAACGTGACCATCTGGTGGTATGTACTAGCCATCCTTTTTGCAGACCTTGGCAAGATGGTCGACCAGAAAATCAGCAAGACCTTTACAATAAAGGAGATCTCACCTGTTCTGTTCATACTGGCTATCGGACTGCTTTTCTGGGGTGCAAGCAGCTATATACTTTCTGTAAGTGCCCTTGAAGGTGAAGCTGTGAATACAGAACTGAGCCTTCAATACTTTGTTTACTCAGTAGTTGGTGCCATACTTGTTGCTCTTCTGGGTATCAAGATTTCCATGGCTGCCACAGCATCCGAAAAACTACCAAAAAAAGCCAAGGATAAAGCTAAAAAGTAAAATGCCCTATTACCATGCATGAAGATCGATGCAGCAATACTTGGTGGTGTAGGATTTGATTCTTACCTAGATGGGTACGCAAAGATCGTCAATACACCTTACGGGGATGTTGGCGTATATATTATCGAACTGAACGGGAAATCCGTTGCTATCGTACCCCGGCACTCAGGAGCTGCCGAACATGTTCCACCTCATATGATTAATTACCGTGCTAACGTATGGGCTATAAAAGAACTTGGGGTTAAGAGAATAATCGCAACCAATTCCGTAGGAACTATGAAAGGTCATGGAATTGGTACTTTTGTTATACCTGATGATTTTATCGATATCACAAAGACCCGAATTTCCACATTCTATGACAACAAAACAATACATGTCGATATGACAGAACCATATTGTCCGCAGATCAGCAAGTGTATTATGAGTACCCTTGAAAAGAAAGGGCTCCAATATACAAGGGGAACCTATGTTTGTACAGAAGGACCTCGCTTTGAGACACGCGCAGAGATCAGGATGATGAGCATGATAGGGGATATTGTAGGTATGACAGGATTGCCGGAAGTTGTTCTTGCCAGGGAACTGGAGATCTGCTACGCATCCATCTGCACAATAACTAACCAGGCATGCGGACTGACGGATAACAAGATCACAGCTGATGAGGTTGTTGATGAACTTGGTACGAAAAGAGATCTACTTATGGATGTACTTATGGATATTATCGACAACATTCCTGAAACACGTGATTGCGATTGCAGGAACGCTACTCAGGGAGCACGTCTTTGAAACAGATCAGCATCCATAACAATTTAGTCTAAATAGCTGAAAAATATCTCAAAAAATATTTAGAAAAAGAAAGACATTAAAAGAAACTTCAGTCATGTGTGGCTGCAGCACACATGATCATGCAATGTCCTTTGAAGTATCAATGTTGATACCTTCTGAAACATTGAACTTTATAACATCTGAATTTGGAGACATTCCTCTTATCTTGGGTATAGAAAGCTTGTTCATTAGCTTATCAGGATGCCTTTCAACATCCACATCGAAAATAACATCAGATGAATTAAGAATGTCATTTTCAACCTGCTCATTATGGCTGCCTTTCAACGAATAAAGATAGGTAATGCTATTGGTTTCTTTGGTAGTTTCATAGAGAAGATTGGTCAGACGCTTGAGAAGTCCCCGGTTCACATTGAGGTTCATGAAGAAAGAGAAGTTATCAAAAATTATATTGATCTCTTCACCCTGCGATTCACTCAATATGGTCCTCAGATTATATTCAGTATATTCGATTATCTTGGAATCAACATGTCCATTGCCCAGATTATCTACCATGTCACCCATAGAAGTGAAATAATACTCACTGTATATGTCCACGAATGTGACGTTTGAAGGGTCAAGGTTCATGTTCATGATATCCTGACGCAGATATTTTGGTCTGCGTGATGTGGTAAAATAATATGTTTTACGGGACTGAGTGAACTCGTAGAAAAATATCTCAGACATGGATCTTGGATCTGCAGAAAAATATACCATGGAACTTAACGGCAGGCCTCCTCCAAGGGTTCTGTCCAGAACGTAAATTCCGGTAGGAACAATGTTCGGTCCACATGGTGTTTTTTCAGGAATTGGACAGACCTCATTTCGCACTATATTTGACCCTGTTACAATCTCATTTCTGGTCTCAATCACCTCAGTTGAACCTGAGAACACGGCAGATCCAACACTCTCAGGAAAAACGGAATTCTCCGCAAGGACTTCACTGTCCCCAGGAATGGTACAAAGCTCAAGCTTTCTCTCGACAGACGTCTCTTTTTCCAGAGACATATCCTGCTCTGCCGCCTTTCTACGCTGCGACATTCTAGGAGTAACTATTACCTCCGTACCTACAGAAAGCTGACTTGACATCTTTTTTACCTCAAGCAGAAGTATGCTATTAGCTTATTGTAATCAAGTAAATGTAGGTATGGACATGCATATAAAGGATATGAACACATGTGAACACACAAACTATGCTCATTCTGATATTTCAAAATAAACATGATTTATATACAAGCACATCAGTTTGAAACGCGAAAATGACTCTATGGACATTTCTCAAGGCCGAAAAGGCAAAGGTCATTGTAATGGTCATCAAGGACAGAAAACGTAATCCTCTGTTCACAGGAGAGGTCATCCTGCGGAAAAGCGATGCAGGCGCCCGCCCACATAAGTTCCGAGTATTCAGGGACGAGAAGGATGAGCTCAGGCCACCTGAAGAGTTCATAGACCTGTTAAGAATGTCAGAACGTATCCTTATCGACATAGAAAGCGATAAAAAAAGGGAAGAAGACGTAAAGGATCTGCTATCAGGCTTCCATCTCGTCTGGGAACATGTACATGTATGCAGGTTCTGCGTTCTTAAGAGCAGATTCAATTTTATCAATAAGAAGTCCATCAAATACCACCACGAGCTTATCTGTGAGGAATGTGCAAAAGAAGAACTGGACCGTGCACTTCGAAATGCACACAGCTATTTCGGAGATGATGCTGCCGAACGTATCCAGCAGGTAATGCTCAACACTCGTGATCTTGACCGTACAATAGGCATGTTAAGCCCTGAGGACCTTGACCTTGAATACACGCGTTTTGATACCATCGAGGCCCAGTCCAATATCAGTAAGATAAATATCAGGGATATTCCCCTCACAAAGAAGTTTAAGAAGATCCTGCTCAAAAAATCCGATACACTTCTGCCGGTACAGTCGCTTTCAGTGGAAAAGGGATTGTTGAAACGCAGGAACCAGCTCGTAACATCTGTGACAGCTACCGGAAAAACGCTGATCGGAGAGATCGCAGGTATTGAGAACATCATCCGTGGCCATGGGAAAATGTTATATCTGGTTCCGCTTGTGGCTCTGGCGAACCAGAAATATGACCAGTTCAACAAACGCTATTCAGACCTCGGGATAAAGACATCTATAAGGGTTGGAAGTTCCAGGATACGGACCTCAAAGACAAAGTCCATGCGGAGAACTCTTGATTCAGACATAATTGTGGCCACATATGAAGGTCTTGACTTCATACTTAGATCACAGGATTCGGATCTTCTGGGGCAAATCGGGTCAGTTGTCATCGATGAAGTCCATATGATAGAGGATACCGAGCGTGGACACAGGGTTGACGGTCTCATCGGAAGGCTGAAATATGTGGCATCCGGAGCACAGTTCATCTATCTTTCAGCTACCGTGGCCAAACCACAGCTTCTTGCAAAAAAACTTGGTGCAGATCTGGTGGAGTATGAGTACAGGCCGGTACCTATTGAGCGCCATTTGCTGTTCTGCCCGGAGAGCAACAAAATAAGGCTTATATCAAAGCTTGTACGGGACGAGTATAGCAAGACATCATCCAAAGGTCACAGGGGGCAGACCATCATTTTCACAAATTCCAGAAGGAACTGCCACCGCATAGCTCAGGCACTGCCGATATCCGCTGCCCCGTACCATGCAGGCCTGTCAATGCAGGAAAGGAAGAAGGTGGAGAGACGTTTCGAGAAAGGGGAACTGCCGGTGGTGGTGACAACAGCTGCACTTGCAGCAGGTGTTGATTTCCCTGCATCACAGGTGATATTCGAATCCCTGTCAATGGGCATAGAATGGCTGACAATGCAGGAATTCCTGCAGATGCTGGGACGAGCAGGAAGGCCGGATTTCCACGACAGGGGCATTGTAGTGGTACTTGCCACGCCGCAGAAGAGTTACACAAGCGAGCAGACCGGCACCGAGGAAGAAATAGCCATAAAACTGCTTAACGGCGAAATGGAACATACCGAAGTGGAATATGGTGAAGAAGAGCAGATGGAGGAGATCCTGGCAACTGCTGCTGTGACAGCATCCAGAAGCGACCTTGAAGCGATACACAGGAACATGCTTGGTACATATTCATTGAAGGAACTCCTTGCAAAACTCCAGAAGAAAAAATTCCTGAACATCAAAGGGGACAAAGTCTCACTTACAAAGTTAGGAAGTATTGCTGCCGGGCATTTCCTCTCAGTCTCAAAGGCATTCCTGATACGTGGTGCGGTGCTTTCTGAACGCAGGCCTGTGGAGATAATAACGAACCTTGAATTCTTTGAAGCGGTATATTTCAAATACGCAGCACAGATATCCACTGCGTTGAAGATCAATATGCCTTCAAGGGTGTTTCAGGGAGCTTCCATGGACATTGTTCTTGAGGGCGAGAATCTCTCAAAGCTGGAGATGAAGATGCAGGAGCAGATCCTTAACTTTGCTACGGATTTCCTGACATGCGGCTGTAAAGAAAGTCCTTACTGCGGTTGTCCTGAAAGACTGTTCTCGGAGAAGATCATCAGCTTGCGTGTCGATGGCTATGATCCTGTGCAGATCGTAAGATACCTTGAGGATAAATATGGCATCACAGCGTATCCGGGTGACATGCTGGGATACCTTGATGATGCAATACGCAACCTTGATGCTGTGGAAAAAATAGCAAGAGCATATTCGAAGAAGGACCTTGCAAATTCGGCAAAGCACCTCAAGAAGCTTATCGAGGGCTGATGACCCACGAATTTATGATAAAAAAACCTTTAAGTTATGTTAACAATTACTTTCAAAATCAGATATGGCTTTTTAAGGATATATGACCATGACAGAAGATAATAACGATCCCGAAGGTAAGATGGGAAAGAAGTTGAAGATCGAGATCCGAAAACCCGAAGATTTTAAACAGGTCTACGCTATCGGAGCACTTGGCGGGCACAGCCCTTATGATTTCAGGATAGGATTTTATAATGACAGTCCTAAGGGATTTGATAAATCTTCTAATTCACAGATCGTTCAAAGGAACATTGAAACAGAGGTAATACTCTCTCCTCTTGCGGCACTGGAGCTTTCCCACTGGCTTCAGCAGCACATCAGGGACTATGAAACGATGTTCGGACCGATCACAAAGGTGCAGAAGCAGCCTCAGAAGGTAAAGCAGCCTGAAGACACATCCGAAATACAGGGCTACATCTGAAAAGGCAAAAAGGGAGTAAAAAGAAGTAAATTATATATCTACTTTAATGACAAGGTCGATCACAGTATGGAGTACAAGCTTCAATGATAAATAATTCATGGTTTTAATCGGCAGCCATAAATAGTAGGTTAGACAGTTACTTCTCCCGATACGTAGTAACAGATATTACTGATCATATTGATTATTATCTTTAAATTAATGAGTGTGAGGATACGAACTTGTTCCCAAATAAGAAAGTTCAGAAACTGATAGGATCTAAGGTCCAGGTAGAGATGAAAGGAAACCAGCATATTCTTGAAGGCAAACTGGAAAGTGCTGACGATTACCTTAACCTTCACCTTTTGGACACTGTTGAGATAGCTGAGGGACAGCGACTGCGCTCTCTAGGTTCCGTTGTATTGAGAGGAAACAACATTATCCTGATAGTGCCTGTAGAGAACTGAAAACTTTTATTTTCCGGACACAAACCATGGAAATAGAAGATAAGACTCTAAAACTGATAGGCGATAGCAAAGAAGGTATCTTCCAGAACGAGCTCTGGAAGCTATTGGAGATCGACAGCCGCAAATGCTCAAGGGTTGTCACCAAATTGATGAACGCTAACCTGATCACACGTGAGTCCGCTGTCAACAACGGCGCAAGGACATACCTGATCAAAGTAGTTGCACCCGAAGAGGAATCATTCGAGCTCCTTCTGGCAGGAGAAATTTTTTCCCCCTGTGCAGGCTGCAGGTTAGCCTGCCAGCCCGAACACTGCGAACTGCTATCACAATGGATCTACCAGCTAACCCTGGAAGACGAACAAACCGAAGCCGAAGAGTGACCCTGTTCCGAAAAGTATATATAGCTAAAATGCTTTATAGGGGCTGCTTCAAGGCGAGCAAAAAACAGCGTGCTCCGGTAGTGTAGTCCGGCCAATCATTCCGGCCTTTCGAGCCGAAGACTCGGGTTCGAATCCCGGCCGGAGCACCATGTCTCATTTTCATTGACCTTGCGTGCGAAAGTGACATCGCTTTGTGTGCAGGGTAATATAATGTTTTCTGTGGTGGCAGGTGGTTGTTCCATAACCCCGTTTGTAATATTGACCAAGGTTAGAGCCATGCGTCCGTTGTAAGTGGTTGGTATCAACTCCACGGTGTCGCCAGGATTAAAACCAATGCCAATAGGCAGGTTTATTGTTGGATACGTAATGTTTTTTTTAGCTTTTCTCGACCCAATTTTCCGCGTAATTACTCCTAAATTTCGGTTGTACATATTGTACCCCAAGTTTGACAGTTTTGATCCTTTTCTAAAGAGAATATCTTCTCTTTTGTCTCATTTTTTACTTTTTTTGTCAGGAAATCCTATTTGACAGTTTCAATAAATTCACTCAAATTTTCATGAAATGCCCCACTTTGACTTCAAAATCAAAGCATTTATCGAATCAAAATTGGCGTAAATGTACTTTTTTGATTTTCTCTGCCATGAATCAACGGTAACTGTCAAATTCGAAATGGATTTTTTGATAGAGATTTATGGAATAAATCTTGATGAATTTTGTTGACGTATGTTTCAGTTCTGCAAATTCATATCGCATCAGCGATATGAACATCTGTGCAATAAACCCGATGATAATAGCACCATAAATACTATCTTCCGTCCATACTCTCAATGGTTTAATCTCGATCTCGTTCTTCAAAGAATGAAATATCTTTTCAATCGAATCCTTTTTTCGATATGTTAGAAGAGCTTGTTTTAGTGTCAAATTCTTGCTTGATTTTAAGCAGAAAAATCCTTCTCTTC
>JBNJIC010000007.1:0-24605 GCA_051749005.1 Halobacteriota archaeon
GGATATGAGCATGTGGATCTGTGTGCATTAATGGGAGAACTGAGCTTTATGGGGATAAAACGTTTAATGGTAGAAGGTGGTGCCACTCTTAACTGGGCTATGCTCTCGAACGGTCTTGTGGACGAGATCTATTCGTTTGTAGGTAATCTGGTAATAGGTGGAACTGTTGCTCCGACCCTTGTCGATGGTCCGGGTTTTGCCGAGCAAGACATTTTGAAGCTGGAACTTATGGGTATGGAAAATATGGATGATGGCGTACTATTGAAGTGGGCTGTTGTTAATAGATCCTGGTGAAGATGTTCATCTTTCACTTTTACTGAACCTCCACTTCTGGCTTTTATAATGGGTGTGTGGCATTTTGGTATAACCATCCAAAACCTTTTTATGAAAACAAACTACTTTTTTATTGCCGGAATACTGTTACTTAAATAGGATAATATCATAATTTAAATGGTGTTGAAATGAGGGCTAAGATCTATTCTCTTGTAACGCTTATTGCTTCGGTACTGATCGCAGGATGTGTTTCAGATGTCGCTCCTGTAGATGATTTCGATTCAACAGCATCTGTTGAAAGGGCAGCTACCCTTGTTATTGAGCAACAGCAGATAGATGAGGCATTGGAAGATGGTCCTGTCCTTCTTAAAATAGGAGCTGACTGGTGCCCTCCCTGCAGACAGCTGGATCCTGTTATCGATGAACTTGCGATCGATTATGAAGGTCGTGCTTCTGTAATGTATATCGATACCGAACTCACACCAGAGCTTGCAAGCAAGTTTAGCGTATATTCCATACCCGATACAACTGTGATAGTTGATATTGAGGATGGTAACTATGTTTTCATGAGGTATGATGGTGTCAGAGAACAAAACCGTGATAAAGCCAGGATCATCGGATACATGGAAAAAGGAACTTTCGAAACGATCCTCGATCATGCGATTGAAGACCGTAAGTCTGTATCAGAAGCTTAATACCTCTCTTAATATGCTTTATATTTCACCTGGTGATCGATCATGGATCTAATTGGATTAACACCGTTTGCAGCATTTGCGGCAGGTCTGATCAGTATTTTTTCTCCCTGCGTTCTCCCGCTGCTTCCCGCAATATTTGCTTATTCTACCTCTAAAGGGAACCTGAGGCCTATTGCAATAGTTCTGGGTCTTACAATATCCTTTACTGTCATGGGAGTTGTAACATCCGCATTTGGTTCACTGTTCCGACAATACCTTTTGTATCTCAGCTTTTTTGCAGGTCTTGTGATCATACTTTTCGGTTTCACTCTTATCTTTGATCTTGGTATCTTCAACAGTTTTGGGCTCTCGTCCGGAAAAGAAATTAAAGAAAAAGGTCTTCTTGGGGGTTTACTTTTAGGAATGTCCCTTGGTATTATATGGATCCCATGCGTAGGCCCTATATTAGCATCTATCCTTGCGCTGGTAGCCGTTGAAGGTAATATTGTCTATGGTGCCTTTTTGCTTTTCATATACTCTCTGGGGCTTGGGATTCCAATGCTTGTGATCGCGTATTCTGCGAATATCTCTTCCTCGGTCCTTAGTAATATTGCAAGGTATGATATGTACATCAAAAAAGGTGCAGGTGTTGTACTGATAATTGTTGGACTGTGGATGCTTTACAGCAATGTCTTTATAATGTTGTAATTATTGAAAATAGTCTGTTGAAAAGCCATTGCCAATATAATTGGATTTAACTAATAAATAATATTAATAGTATAAATAAAAAATTGAAGAAAAGAGCCGTGTGGTTATATCACTCGTTCTTTTCTTTTGCAATGGCAACAAGCTCATTGACACAAGCAACTGCCATTGGTGTTCCGCCACGTGTTCCGATGCAGGTGATGGAAGGTACATCCATTTTCCTTACTTCTTCCTTTGATTCTGCGGCGTTGACGAAACCAACAGGTGTTCCGACTATGAGTGCAGGCTTGATACCGTGCTCGATCATTCTGCATACTGCAAGTGCTGCTGATGGTGCATTTCCAATAGCTATAATAGAACCTTCGATCCTGTCTCTTGCAAGGAGAAATCCGGCAGCTGTTCTTGTGATGCCATATTTTTTGGCAACTTCTGCGTTGTGGTCTTCATCAAGGACACAAATTACTTCACAGTTATGGCCTTTCTTTGTAATTCCGGCTTTGACCATGTTGATATCTACAAAAATAGGAGCTCCGTTTTTAATAGCTTCGACTCCTGCATCTACCGGGTTGTTGGTATAGGACATTATATCTGCAACAGATGGGTCTCCTGTGGAGATCACACAACGCTGTGTAACACGTTCTTCAGGGGTCTCCTTTTCTCCCTTGACTATGAGGTCGTGGGCAATGCGACGACTTGTCATGTAGATGGTCTTGGCTTCATCTGTGCGGGCGCCGGAATCAGAGCAATCTTTTATGAGATCCTGATCGATGTTCACTGTCATCTCGACCAGATCTTCAAGTTCCGGGATGTCCTTATTCTTGTCTTCAGTAGTCATATTTCCTCTGATACCCCCTTGGTGTTATTATTTTTTCGCCTTTTTCACTCTTCCAGATGCGGGAATCTGCATTACAGATTATGATCATTGTGCTCATGTCTACCCAGTCATTATAGTCAAGCACATCTTCAAGGGTGGTGACGATATAGTCCTGGCTTTCACCTCGAAGTGCGTTCTTGACAAGTCCTACAGGCACTGATCCGTCTTTGTGCTTTTTAATGATCTCGATGGCCCTTGAGAAATTGGAGTGGCGCTGCCTGCTCTTTGGGTTGTACAGTGAAATAACGAAATCAGCAGAAGCTGCTGCGTTCAGGCGCTTCTCAATAACTTCCCATGGCGTGAGAAGATCACTGAGGCTGATCACTGAAAAGTCATTCACAATAGGTGCACCAAGTACACTTGCACCGGCAGTGATCGCTGTTACTCCCGGAAGTACTTCCACATCGACACCCAGGTCCTCATGCTCTGCAACTTCAAGAACAAGACCTGCCATGCCATAGACATTTGCATCTCCTCCGCTTATCATGGAAACGACCTTGTTCTCTTTAGCAAGGTTAACTGCCTTTTTAGCACGGTCTACTTCTTTGCCCATTGCACTGCGTACGATCTCCTGCTCTCCAAGGAGACTTTCCACCTGGTCAAGATATGTGCCGTTACCAACGACATAATCTGAATTCAGTATAACATCCCTGGCACGTACAGTAAGCTGCTCAACAGAGCCTGGTCCGATGCCGATAATGAATAATTTGCCATTTTTATTTTCATTCTGCGATTGCAATTGTGATCCTTCCATATACTTTCTTTTCCAGTATCAATTTCTTATTAGCAGATAATGCTAACGCTGCCGGTTCGGCAACACCCTTTAGTCCAAATCTGCTTGCCTGTGAGTCGGACGGGACTTCAAAACCGTTAAGGATGTCGTCAGGGAGGAATTTGATATCAAATCCCATTTTAGCTATCGCTTCTATGAGGCCGTTCTCATTCTCTTTCAGAGTTGATGATGCGAACATCTTTATTTCACTTTCTTCCCTTCCAACCTCTTCCAGAGCCTGCTTTACAGCATCAACCACCTCTTCGGATAATACGCCCCTGCGAGCTCCTATTCCGATGTACATCAATCGTCCGCCTTCTCTTTTTTAAGGACTGACACATCGTTCTCAACGATAACTATCTTAGGTCCCTTGATTTCCAGCACCTCAACATCCTGGTCAAGCAGGGCGCAGTTCACATCCCTTGTAGATTCCTTGTTGACGATATCATAGCCAAGCTTGGTAGCAATGCCCTCTACGGAATTGCGATTGTGCACTTCAGTGGCAGTTGTAATGACTGGAATAACTCCCATCTCTGATATCTTCCGGACAAGCTCGTTAGCTCCGTGATGTCCTCCGAGAAGGGAGATCGCAAAGTTAAGGTTCGAGTCAACTACAACTACTGCGGGATCTTCCCATTTATCTACTACAAGTGGTGCGATCTCACGTACTACTATGCCTGTGGCAAAGACTGCCACAATGGCCTGGTAATCCTCGAATATCTCTCCGAAGATTCCTTTCTTGTATATGATAACATCTGCATCGATGTGGTCAGCCAGTTTGTTGGCAACATCGAGATTACGCTCAAATGTTATCACAGCGGTTCTTGTGCTACTCCGTATAAGTGTGACCTCCTGTAATCGACAGGGTCTACTACACCACCGATAAGGATCATTGCACTGCGTATGATACCTTCATCTTTGACCTTCTGTGCAATGTCTGCTACTGTACCGTACACGATCTTCTGGTCAGGCCATGATGCATGAAATACTACAGCTACGGGAGTATCGTCCGGATACTCTACCTTTTCCATTATTTCCTCTATCTTCTGGGTACCGAGGAATACTGCCATTGTTGCGTTGTGCCTTGAAAGTTCCTTGATTATATCTTTTTCAAGGGTCTTGCCTGCAGGGCGTGTGATTATAAGCGTGTCGGAAACCCCATTGAGGGTGAGCTGTGTGTCAAGAGCTGCCGCAGTTGCGAAAACAGAAGAAACTCCTGGTACGCGCTCGACGGTTATGTCGTACTTCTTCAGTTCTTCCATCTGCTCAACGACGTGACCGTAGAGGGAAGGATCTCCGCTGTGCAGGCGTACTACCTTTTTTCCTTCCTTAACGGCATCTGCCATTTTCTTAGTGATCTCGTCAAGGGTCAGTCCATAACTGTCCACTTTCTCTCCTTTGCAATAGTCCACTACTATAGGGTTCACAAGTGAACCTGCATATATTACAAGGTCTGCTTCTTCCAGCTTTTCCTTACCGAGTAATGTGATAAGTTTTGGGTTTCCTGGTCCGGAACCCACAAAAGTAACTACATTATCTGTCATTTGATATGACCTCTTTAGTTCTTTTTTGCATACACGATGCTAAAATAGTTTCCTTTCTCAGGAATCTTTTCTGAACTCTTGACAACGACTTCCCTTTCAGAGAATAGTCTCTCTGCAAATATGAACTCGTTGTAGCCTTCCTTTTTGAAGTCACCAATTATCTCTTTTGGATGGGTTGCCTTAAGCCTTATCTTATGCTTTGTCTCAGACCCGTCGCTGACCTCAAAGGAAGTATCAACTTCTGCATCTGTCCTTGCAGCAAATGATGTTATTGAACTGATGCCCGGGATCGTTGAAGTTTCAACATCCGGATAGTGCTTGTTCATGACGCGCTTGAGGTGTGTGAAAGTGGAAAAGAAGTTTGGATCGCCGATAAGTCCGAAAGCAACATTTCCGTTCCTTGATTCCTCTGCAATAAGGTCGGCATTTTTCTTCCACACTTCGTTCAGAACTTCATAATCCCTTAACATAGGGAAATCCAGAATTTCTGGGGTTGCATATGGTTCTACCAGCTTTGCTGCCATTTCTCCAGGCACATACACCTTGTCGCTGCTTTTGAGAACGCTCACAGCTTTAAGTGTAAGAAGCTCCGGGTCACCTGGCCCAAGTCCTACTCCTATCAACATTTTTCTATCTCCGCAATTAAATTATAATATCTATTTTTTGTCAGTTCTTTCATGCATCCTGTAGTTTGCCCACGACAATGTAGACTGGATTTTCAGGTTTGAACATTGTCTCGCCTGTAAGTTCATAACCTCTGGTGATGGTTACGTGAATGACCTCTGAGAATATTCCCAGTTCTTTCATCTTGTTGATCACGTTGACCACGGTTTCGATCCTTACTGCATTCACAACAACATTTCTTGCCTTTTTCTTATAGAGAACATCCAGCACTTTGGATATGTTCTTTGTTCCGCCCACAAATGCACAGTCAATGGTTCCGATATCAGCGTTCTGGTCAATGGATTCAGAGGATTCGCCACTAATTAATGTAACATCCTCTACACCGAAGTTCCTGAAATTCTGTCTCGCAACCTCGATGGCTTTTTCCCTTGCATCGATGGCAACGACCTTAAGTCCGCGTGCTATCTTCGATGCTTCGATGGAAACAGCACCTGTTCCACATCCGACATCATAGAACGTGATTCCGTCTTTAAGGTCCATTTTTGATAGTGATATCGCAATGACCTCTGGCTTTGTTGGCCCTCCGCTTATGTGCAATAGTTCTGACATATTTCACCTAACTAAAGTAAATTGGAGTTAATTAGATATAGCATAATAAACGTTGTCACATAAAAGGTTGTTGTGAATGAATACTAAAAAACATTTGTTAATACTGGGAACGGCTTCTCATGTTGGCAAGAGTGCAGTTGTAACTGGCCTTTGCCGCATACTTGCTTCCAAACACAAGGTTGCTCCCTTCAAGGCACAGAACATGAGTCTTAACTCATGGATCACACGGGAAGGTAAGGAGATCGGTATCGCCCAGGCGATTCAGGCGATGGCTGCTGGTATTGAGCCAACTGCGGACATGAATCCCGTTCTTCTCAAACCCAAAGGGGATCGCGTCTCACAGGTAATACTTCTTGGAGAACCTTTTGCTGACAAGAGTGCAGGTTCATATTATGATTCCATCGAGGACACGCATGATGTCCTGAGGGGTGCCCTTCAGAGGCTTGCAGATGAGTATGAGATCATTGTCATGGAAGGTGCTGGCGGTGCTGCTGAGATCAACCTTTATGAACGCGATATTGTTAATATCGGCACCGCAAGGATAACTGACGCCCCTATTATCTTGGTGGGTGATATTGAAAGAGGTGGTGTATTTGCAAGTCTTTATGGTACGATCGAACTGCTTCCCGAAGATGTGCGCAAGAACGTCCGTGGTTTTATCATAAACAAGTTCAGGGGTGACCCGGCTATACTTGAATCAGGTCTTACAGAACTTGAAGATCGCACTGGAATTCCTGTTCTCGGTGTACTTCCTCATTTTAAGCTGCGTATCCCTTCAGAGGATTCCGTATCCATTAATGACAAATCATCAGACAGTTCTGATGTTCATGATGTTGATATTGCTGTCATACGTCTCCCAAGGATCTCAAACTTCACTGATTTCGAGCCTCTTGAGCGTATGGCAAAGGTAAGATATGTGGATCTGGATGATGATGTTGGAAATCCTGATGCTATTATTATCCCGGGTACAAAAAACACTACCAGTGATCTTCAAGATCTTATGAAAAGCGGTATGGCCGATAAGATGCGGTCATTCTATGGAAAGATCCCAATACTTGGTATCTGTGGTGGTTACCAGATGCTTGGAAGGTCTATCCTTGATTCCGGTATTGAAGGCGGTGAAGCTGCAACTTTTGAGGGGCTTGGCCTTCTGGATATCGAAACCGTGTTCGATGCATATGAGAAGCGTACTGTTCAGGTAACAAAGACTGTTAAAAAGTGTGGTCCGATCTTCGACAGTATCGCCGGTGAAGACGTAAAAGGATATGAGATCCATATGGGTATGTCTTCATCAAAGAGACCGGTCTTCGGAGATGATGGCTGTGCTGACGACAGCGGTCTTGTGATTGGTACCTATTTACATGGTCTTTTCGAAAACCAGAATGTAAGGCATGCTCTTGTTAAATATCTGGCTGAAAAGAAAGGTCTTGAATTTCAAGACGAGTATATTCCGGAGCAGGATCCGTATGATGAGCTTGCGGATGTCATAAATGAGCGCCTGGACATGCCTCGTATCTATGAAATGCTTGGATTGGACTCCAATGGGGTCTGATCAGTGTTTTTCTTTCGAATTATGTATTTTTAAGTCTCCTTTGTTTCTTTATTATTTTATTCTGTTTATCTGGTTGCTTCATCCCTTCTGGATTTACTTTTATATTTGATAGTTATCTAGGGTTTTTATAGTTTTTCGCATATTGTATGAAGCCTTGCACTCAATGAATCAATACTTAGTTACCTTTTTTTGCTCTGTTGTTTTTATGTTCAACTTATTAAATTTATGATCAAATCGATTTTTTGAATAAAGCTTATATACAAAGACAGATGTTATACATCATTGTACACAATTATACATTAATGCAAGAAGGTGTCATGATGAAACGTTGTCTCCAAAAATTAATCGATGGTAATGATCTGACAAGGGCTGAGGCAGAAGTGGCCATGGAACAAATACTCGAGAATGCTACAGACGCACAGATAGGTGCATTTGTAATGGGTATGAAGATGAAAGGTGAGACTCCGGAAGAGGTCACAGGATTTGTAAATTCCATGCTGAAAGTGGCCAATCTTATATCTCCTGAAGTAGAAGGCAGTCTTGTTGATGTAGTTGGTACAGGTGGTGACCGCCACAACACTATCAATATCTCAACACCAGCTGCTATTGTTGCAGCAGCTGCAGGTGTCACTGTAGCAAAACACGGGAACTATTCCTTCTCATCCCTCTCAGGAAGTGCTGATGTTCTCAGGGAACTTGGTGTGAAGATCGATCTTGAACCTGATCAGGTTAAAAGATCAATAGAAGACATTGGACTTGGCTTTATGCTTGCTCCAAAATTCCATCCTGCAATGAAGAGAGTTGTAGGTCCACGAAAAGAGATAGGTGTGAGAACTATGTTCAACATTCTCGGTCCTCTGACAAATCCTACTGGTGCAAAGTCACAGGTTGTAGGTGTATTTGACAGGAATCTTTGCAGGCTTATGGCAGAAGTTCTTTGCAGGCTTGGAAAGGAACATGTATTGGTAATCCATGGTGACGGAATGGATGAGATCAGTACTCTTTCCGAAACATATGTCGTTGAACTTAAGGACGGTCTGATCACAACATATACAATAACTCCTGAGGACCTGGGTATCCCAAGGGCCAAAGCTACTGACATTGTGGGCGGCACTCCTGAAGAAAATGCCCGTGATATTCTCTATGTATTCAATGGTGAGAAAGGTCCCAAACGTGATATCATCGTTGTCAATGCCGCAGCTGCGATCTATGTTGCAGGCATGGCTGATTCTATAAAAGAAGCCATCCCGATCGCAGAAGATACAATTGACAGTGGTAAGGCATTAGACAAACTGAAGCAGTTTGCTGAATTTACATCCGGTAAAAAGGTGGAAAATGAATTACTCTACGCGTGTCAAGGTCTGCGGCATGAGGTCTGCTGAGGACATCGACCTCGCAGTAAGCTCAGGTGCAGATGCCGTTGGTTTCATAACCGATGTTCCGGTGGAAACTCCAAGGAAGATCGATCTCAAAAAGGCTCAGGAACTTGTTTACCATGTTCCTTTTTTTGTTGATTCCGTGCTGGTGATCATGCCGGGGTCTGCTACTGAAGCAATTGATATGATCAATTACGTAAGACCTGACGTTGTCCAGATCCACAGTCCTCTTGATATTGATAATATGAGATCGGTTCGTGATGATACAGATGTAAGGGTAATCCGCACCTTCCACGTCCCATCTGAAGGGGATGTGTCGGTAAGTGATCTTGTTGCTGAGATCGATATGCTTTCATCTGAAGACCTTATCGACGGTATACTGCTGGATTCCTATGTGACAGGTAAGGTCGGCGGCACAGGTAAGGTACATGATCTTTCAATAAGCAGGAAGCTCGTGGAACTTGTAGATGTACCTGTTATCCTTGCAGGTGGCCTGACGGCTGAAAATGTTGCTCATTGCGTAAAGCAGGTTTCTCCTTTTGCTGTGGATACAGCGTCAGGTGTGGAAACTGATGGTAAGAAGGATGCAGGGAAGATAAGTCGTTTTGTAAAAGAGGTAAGGTGTGCCAGATGATATCGTTCGATCTTACAAAGGATGAGTTCACAGAGCTTGTGAACACCTCAAAAAGACCTTCTATTGTACAGCTTATGGCCAAAGTGAGGTCGGATTGCTCTCCTTTGCAGCTTTATAGTACTTTCCAGAATGAAGATTACTCTTATATGCTTGAATCCGTGGAAAAGGAGAAGAGGCATGCGCGATTTTCTTTCGTTGGTGCTTATCCTGATGTTGTAGCTAAAATAAGTGGACGAAAGCTTACTCTTGAGTATGGAGAAGGTTCTGTGCTTATCGGGACCATTCGCTCAAAACTCCCCTCTGAATGTGAAAAAATCATTGATGATGGCTCTGTCCTGAAAGCCGACATAAAGGTCGGTTCTGATGTGCTGGATGCACTACGTTCAGTGTTTCCCACAGCTGACGGAACTGCTCTCCTTAACGGAAAGAGGTTTGACAGGCAGACCTTCCTTGGAGGTGCCATCGGTTACAATGGTTATGATATGATCTATGACTGCTGGTTGGATGTTGAGAAAAGCCACCATTCAGATGTACCTGATATGCAGTTCATACTTACCACAAGGACATTTGTCTTTGATCACCTGACCGACGAGACCTATATGTTACTAACACCTTTTGCAGGTGAGGACTGCGATCCGGGTAAATTGTATGATCATGTCTTAGGTGAGGCTGAAGAAATGTGTCAGTGCCTGAGTGATGCTTCGTCTGTGGAACTTAATGAACTTCCCGAGCTTTCAGGATCATCTGAAGCTGTCTGTAATATGGACAAGGCTTCATTTGAAAAGGCTGTAGTTGCAGCCAAAGAGCACATTCTGGACGGTGATATATTCCAGGTGGTGCTTTCAAGACGATATTCAATGGAAATAGAACAAACTCCTCTTGAACTATATCGTACTCTCAGGGATATCAATCCAAGCCCTTATATGTACCTCTTCAGCTTCCGTGATCTGGACATCGTGGGAGCAAGCCCTGAGACACTTATGACGGTGCATGATCGCAAGGTTATAACAAATCCTATTGCAGGGACATGCCTTCGTGGAAAGAACGAAGATGAGGATGATGAATATGCTGCTAAGATGATGTCTGACAAGAAAGAGCGTGCAGAACACGTTATGCTCGTGGACTTGGGGAGGAATGATGTACGTATGGTCTCAGAATCCGGCTCAGTGGAGGTAAGTGACTTCATGAGCGTTGTGAAATATTCTCATGTCCAGCACATAGAGAGCACTGTTTGCGGTGAACTGCGACCTGAATGCGACCAGTTCGATGCCACGCGTGCAATCTTCCCTGCGGGAACTCTTTCGGGTGCCCCTAAGATCAGGGCCATGGAGATCATCGATGAGTTCGAGCCATCGGCACGTGGTATCTATGGGGGGGGAGTGGGTTATTATTCCTGGAATGGCGATGTGGACACCGCCATTGTCATAAGGACTGTTATAATCAGGGACTGTATAGCCAATGTACAGGCAGGTGCAGGTATAGTCGCAGATTCTGATCCTTCTTATGAATATGAAGAAACAGAACGCAAGATGGCTGCAATGATAGCTGCAATGGGTGGTAAAAGATGAAGGTGCTGTTTGTAAATAACCGTGATTCTTTCGTCTGGAACCTTGTGGATTACGTATCCATGTTCGAATCAGATACAGTGGTCGTTCCAAACACCATCTCTGTGGAAGAAGTAAAAAAGATTTCTCCTGATGCAATTGTCATATCTCCGGGGCCGGGAAATCCTGAGAAAAGTCGTGATGTAGGTAGTTGTATTGATATTATCCGCGAATTTGGCAGTAATGTTCCTATACTTGGTGTCTGTTTTGGTCATCAGGCCATTAATACTGCTTTTGGAGGATCGTTCTCCCGGTCAAAAGGAGGTCCTGTTCATGGTAAGGCTTCTGTGGTGATTCATAATAATATTTCGTCTTTGTTCGATGAAATTCCTACTTCATTCTATGCGGGCAGGTATCATTCCCTTTCAGTTGAAAGAGTAGCAGATGATCTGGAAATAACTGCACAGGATGAAAATGGTCTTATCATGGCCCTTAAGCATAAGGTTTATCCTGTCTATGGCGTTCAGTTCCATCCGGAGTCCGTTCTGACTCCTGAAGGAATGAAGCTCATTGAGAACTTCCTGAAGATCGCAGGGATGAGAACGAAGGATTAATGTCCCTTAAAAACATGTGGATTCGCATGATACTAGGGCTTACCGGAACTCCCGGCACAGGAAAGACCTCTGTTTGCAGGATCCTTGAGGCACATGGCTATCGCGCGATACACATGAACGATCTAATCAGGATTGAACATCTCTATTCAGAGGTCGATGCTGAAAGGGATACTGTTGTGGCTGATATGGACAGGGTCTTCTCCAGGGTATGTGAGCTTGTGGGAGATGATACCGGTGTGACTATACTTGACAGCCACATGGCTCACCACATTGCTGACACAGTTATTGTTTTGCGTACTGCTCCTTCAGAACTTTCCCAACGCCTGAAAGCACGCGATTATTCCGATTCCAAAGTTCAGGAGAACGTTGAGGCCGAATGTCTGGATGTTGTCCTTGTGGAATCTGTGGAGTGGTGTCAGAAGGTCTATGAGGTTAACACTACAGGAAGGAATGCCGGGGATGTGGCGAAGGACGTAGAGAATATCATCTCGGGTGTTCTTTCAGGTGAGGATAGTGTTGTCTATGAACAATATAGGCCCGGTTCATTCGACTGGAGCGAAGAAATATTCTGAACAGCCAAAAAAAGCATTATTGTTTTGGGATTGGCTTGTCAGGCGTTACTCCGTAATATTCTGTTCTTGCTTTACCCCATATACAGCCGTTTTTCCCAAGGATCTTCAATTCAAGTTTTTGCAATGCCTTACCTACTCTGTTCCCTGCTCTTGCAGATCTGCAGACAGGACAGTACTTTTCACAGAACACCGGAGCTTTTCCCTTTGATTTTGTCATTTTAAGATTCCTTCTTTTTTGTAATGATGGGATTGTTATTTATATTCTTTAAAAAATACGTTTCTATACGCTAATATATTTGACTGTCATAAATATGTACGGCTCATGATACGATGCATTAATATAACCTTATTTTGAAAACAAAATTTGATATACTTTTCAATCATTTTATTTGTTAGGGGTGTTTTTATGAAATTAACAAAGATAGGAATTTTCATAGTTTTAATTTCCGTAATTCTGGTTTCGGGTTGTTCCGATTCAGGAAACGGCCCAGAAGATGTTCCTGAAATGGTTGAGGATCTCGGTGTCGAGGTGGTAAGTACTTCGTTTGATGATTTTGGTATTGTTTATTGTGATAATGAAATATCAGATGATGAGATTGAAGCACTTTTGAATGAGAAATACAAAGGCAATTTTGTTCAGTGGACAGGGACGATATATGCAGTTACTAACAATGGAAAATCATACACTGCACAGGTACAGCATTGTCCCGGTTCTCTTTCAGACGCTGCTGTTACTTTCAAACAGGATCAAAATGATGCAGCATCCCAGCTCATAAAGGGTCAGGAGATCACTTATATTGGAAGAATTACCCGTTATCGGAATACTGGTGGGTTTTGGGTTGAGGAAGCCTCTATTGTGTCTAAATAATTTAAAAAATGTTAGATCTATTATGATGGTGGCATTGCGTCACCATCTGTTTACTTTAAAATAAGCATTTTTTATCAGTAATCGAAACCATCTGTTCCGGAGACACGTTTTAAACGGCGTACGCCATCGATCTCATCAATGACATCTGCAACAGCATCCGGAACAAGATGTCTCCAGTCCTCGTCTGCAAGCATACGTCTTCTTATCTCTGTGCCGGAATGTTGTTCCCGGAGATACATTGGTGGCTGTTTAACAGCTATCCCTGCCTCTTCGAAAAGTTCGATCACAAGGGGGTTGTTGGTGTAAGCTGTGTCAAAAGGAGGCGTTCTTGATGTCACATATGATACCCATATTGGATTTTGTTGTATGTCGTCAATGGGTAATGCATAGAAGTGAATATCAATGTCTTCAAGGGCATGTCTTATCATCATTACCCTTTCACCTGCGGTAAAAGGATTATTCTCCTCATGGGTTCTTTGGGCACTTCCTATTCCTATGATCAGTTCATCGACCTCTTCTGCAATTCTTGTGATCACAGAGTAGTGGCCAAGATGAAATGGCTGGAAGCGCCCGATGTAAAACGCCCTTTTCATATTCATGTTCAACAACTTAGCGGAATGGAGCACCTTCGCATTCAAATGAGAACTTCTCGTAAACTTCACGATAATGCTCTGAGTTGTTGTCGTGTTTCATTTTTGCAAGTTTTTCGATAAGTCCCATCCCTGGCTTTGGATCTTCCATGAACTCAAGTTCACTTTCTACCATCTTGAAGTATTTCTCGCCGGCATCAGTACGTATGAGTACACAGTTCCAGCCATCAGGGGTACCTACCGAACCTACTGATATGTCAGCAAAGACTGAAGTATAGTCATTGCAGTGGTGGCATGGATTTCTCGCATGAGGTGCGACCTTTGGGATAGGTACATTGTGTTCTTCACCGTCTTTGGTGTATGCCCAGAACTTACCTTTTCCGAAGTCCATCTTGACCACATCTTCGATATTTACACCCATGATCTCAGGCATGATCTTGTCCTGCATGACATCATGATGGAAACTCTCCATACATAGCAGGCCTATGATAAGGACGATCTTGTCGTTGACGTTTTCGGAGATGAGCCTTGCACCGTGTGCCTGGCATGGTACGCCGATTACAGCGATCTTCTCGTATTGGTTGAATGGATCTCTAAGCACGGAAAGGACAGAGTCGTATGTGTATTTTGTACCCTTTGCCTTCTCAACATCTTCAGGGTCTGTAAAGACTTCAAGTTCTGTTTCCCATTTTTCGTTCTTGGTGATTCCGACTACACAGTCGATCTCACCCTGTTTTAGGAGTGACCGTGCAATAGCTGAGGTAACACCGCCGTCCTGACCGGCAATGTTGCTCTTTGCAGCAAGGAAACTTCTGACATTTGCGAACTCGTCCTCATAGTAACCGTCCACTACCGGACATATCCTGCTGCATGTAAGGCATCCCTCGCATACATTAGGGGCAGCACCATGTGTATAAAGCTCAAGGTTGTCAGGGTCGCGGATCTCCGCAGCCTTGCCCATTGTTATTGCACCGGCAGGGCATGCCGATACGCATGCCCCACAAGCAGTACAGACGTCAAAATTGATGACGTCCATAATTTTTGGATGGACCATCAGTTTCCTCCGATGATCTCCTTTCCGATGAGTTTTATTGCTTTTTCTTTGTTTGGTCCGATTGGTGAACCAGCAACGATCTGAGTTACGCCGATGTCAAGCAATTCGTTTATCCTTGCTTTACAGTCATCTGGTGTACCTGAAATGGAGAATGCATCCATCATTTCGTTTGTGACCATGTCGCCCATGAGTGCTCCGAAGTCTCCCTTTGCGATTGCTCCGCCGATGTCTGCCTTTGCAGCCACATCAATGCCGTGGCGCTCGAGGACCATGTCAGGTGAACCTGCGACGATGAAAGCTACAACGATCTTTGCAGCGCTTCTTGCCTTTGCAGCGTCCTTGTCAATGGAGAAGCATGCATAAGCTGCAACATCTACATCTTTTGGATCTCTGCCGGCTTTCTTTGCGCCCTCTGTGATCTTTTCGACTGCTACTTCAAAGTCCTTTGGGTGTGATGCGTTGATCAGTACACCGTCTGCGACCTCTCCTGCGAGCTCGAGCATTTTTGGACCCTGTGCTCCCATGTAAAGAGGGACGTCACCGGTCTTGAATGCCATCTTTGCGCCACCGAACTGGACCATATCGCCGTCCATTGTGACCTTTTCGCCTCCAAGGAAGGAGCGAAGTGCGGCAATTGTCTCCTTTGTGGTAGTGAGTGGCTTGTCCCAGGAGATGCCCATTGCGTCGAAGGTTGCCTTGTCACCAGGCCCGAGACCTAAGATTGCACGTCCGCCGGAGATCTCGTTAATGGAACCGATACTGGATGCTGTGACTGCTGCATTCCTTGTGTATGGGTTTGTAACGCCGGTACCGAGCTTAATGCTGTTTGTGTTCATGGCAAGAACTGCCAGTGTTGAATAAACATCACGGTTGTTGTAGTGGTCTGTGATCCACACGTTATCAAATCCCTGCTGTTCTGCGAGCTTTGCGTAGTGTGCGATCTTAAGTACTGGATCATTTGGCACGAATTCTATTCCGAATGTCATTTAAATCCTCCAATTTAATAATGCTATTCAGGATTACATGCATATATTAAAACCTTATTGGTTTATCCCGAACGTCTGGTTATTATTTATTCTAAGCTTAATATCTGTTTGTACCATCTTCTTACAAAATGAGTCTAAAATTTATAGGACTCATCATATATTTTCTATGAAGATGTTTTTGTTCTGAATCAGTTGCAGTTATCTGGGAGTCCTGTATAGTGGTTCTTTATAAAATACCGATATGCATAAATATTCATCTAACGTATTTTTAAGAGTAAGAACGGATTCATATGATGTGATTGCAGGGACTTTCGGGGTTATATCTCAATACATTTGGGAATTGTGTTGACAGGCTATATTTCAGACTGTACCGAACCGTTTCCTCTTAAAATACCCCTGTTTAATAACAGGGTATGTATTGAATCTCCTTCAGAAAGTAACCTGTTACAGTACAGACGTTGAACACTATTGGAAAAGCACCTTTTCGAAAAGACGTCAGGTGATCTAATGAAATGCTATGAATGTGCAAAGAACGGAAAAGACACAGATGCCGTAGGTATCTGCATTGTATGTGGTAAGGGGGTTTGTAAAGACCATCTTAAGCGTGAAAAAATACCTGAATGGGATGGTGAGTATGACATCAGGCTCAGGTGTATGGGTGAATCATGTAAACTAAAGGACATGCAGCCACTGCTTAAGATATTGTGTACAACATGCCATGGTGCTTTGGTGGAGAACAATTGAGGTGATCAATATGACGAAATGTTATGACTGTATGGAAGAAGGCAAAGAAACGGAGGCTGTAGCTGTTTGTATTGTATGTGGTAAAGGTGTTTGTATGGATCATTCAAAAGAACTTATTTTGCCCGTTTCTGTAGGCAAACCACCAAATGTCAAACGCCTGCACAATGCACTTCCAAGGATAATGTGTGAATATTGCTTTGGAAAAACGGTAGATGAAGGATTCTGTGTTTGATCGGATTAATTAATTTATTTATTATTTATAATTTCAATGGAGTGGTCAAAAGTGAGTGAAAGCAGGGAAGTAATAGAAAATATTGGCGAAAAGATGGGTTTTACCCCACAGATACTTGAAACTCTGGAGTCCATAGATCCTCATTTTGTCAGGAAATATAACAGATGTGATCAGAAGTTATTATCTGATGGTGCATTACCGGCAAAGGTCAAGATATTGATGGCGCTTGCTGTCGTAGCATCCAAGCAGTGTGAGGCATGTACTGTGTCACAGATGAAAAGCGCATTGAAGCACGGTGCAACAAAAGAAGAGATCATGGAGACCATGGAAGTCATCTCCATCACATCGGGAGCACCTGCTGTTGCAGCATGCCGTGATGCATTGAAACTGTTAAAATAAAACAAAGTTTCGCTTTTTAGTGGATGAAGGTATGATCTATAAAGGAATGCATGTATTGTGCGTTCCTCTTTTCTTTATAGGTCTGCTTTCTTTTAATTATTCTCACTTTGATCTGTTTCACTATAATTCATCATATAGAGGAGGATTTCATATCAGATCTGTTCATTCTTGTTTGATCGTTTTAATGTGTGCATTGTTCATCCTGTTGAACACAGGCTCTGCTCTTGCAGTGGAACCTACAGCTTTTGGAGAGCTTGAATCAGATGACTTTGACAGTCATTCAAAGTGTGCCAATTGTCATGCTATAATACGTAGCCAGTGGGAGGGTAGCATGCATGCTTATGCTTACATCGATCCGCTCTATCAGGCAGAACTGGTAATGGCCAGTGAAGAGACCGGTGGACAGATCGATGAGTTCTGTGTGCGCTGTCACTCTCCTATAGGTGTTGTAGGGGGCGAGATCCCTCCGATAGACGGGTTCATGGCAAGTGATGTTGCATTGGAGGGTGTTCAATGTGATTTCTGCCATACGATCCCCGAAGGTGCCGTCGGGGACGGTGCATTTATTTCAAGTCCCGGGGATGTGAAGTGGGGTCCGCATTCTGAAGCTCCATCAGCTGCTCATGAGTCAGAGTTCAATGAGTTCTATACTGAGGCAGAATACTGTGGGATGTGTCATAATGTAAACAGTCCTTTCAATGGATTGCCCCTTGATGATACCTACACCTCCTGGTCCGAAAGCCAGTATGCTGAAGATGAAGTTACATGTCAGGATTGTCATATGACCTCCGGAATAACACAATTTGAGGCAAACCCTGGAAGAGCTGCATCCGGTGCTCCAAAGAGGGACCACATCTCTATACACGAGATCGTCGGAGGAAATGTCTTCATGCTGGAGGAGCTTACTGATGGTATGTACGGTGAAAAGGCTGAAGAAAGACTTCAAAAAGCTGCAACTCTCGATGTTTCCGCACCAGAGGAGGCGGTTCCTGGTGATGAGGTTTATATTGATGTTTCTATAACCAATTCCGGAGCAGGGCATAAACTTCCCACAGGCATTACTGAGATAAGGCAGATGTGGCTGGAGGTTTCTGTTACTGATGCCGAAGGCAAACAGCTGTACAGTTCAGGAAAGCTCGACACGAGGGGGACGATTGAAGATGCAATCATATATAATACTGTTCTTGCGGATTCCGATGGGGAGATAACCGCAAAACTTTGGGAGGCCGAATCCATTATTTCTGACAACAGGATCCTTCCGAAAGAGGCAGAAGTTGAATCTCATTCTTTTGTAATGCCGGAGGATGCAGTGGATCCTATACTTGTTGAAGCAAAGTTATTATATCGTTCCGCTCCGCAGGGTATTGTAGATGAATTATTTGGTGAAGGTGCCTATGAGGTTCCTGTGATCGACATGGCCAGGGACTATGGTTCTATCAATGGTGAGGCTGATATTCCGTCAGAAGGAACTCCCGGTTTTACCGGTATGTTGCTTTTGTTGTCCCTGGTCGCAGCGGCTGGTATCTTCAGAGCTAAAGAATAACGTTGGAGGGATTTATATATCTGGCAATACAATTAAACTTCTTGGAATATCCGGAAGTCCTCGAAAGAAGGCAACAGATCGCATGGTCAGGGAGGCTTTGAATTTTGCAGAAGAAAAATTTGATGTGGAAACGGATTATTTTTCTGCAAAAGGCAAGGATCTGAAGTTCTGTATTCATTGTGATCATTGTGTCCGGACAAAACAGGGATGTATACATAAGGATGATATGCTGGAGCTTTATGAGAAGATGCAATGGGCTGATGCCTGGATTATAGGTACTCCTGTTTATCAGGGTACTATTAGTGGTCAGACAAAAGTGATGATGGACAGGTGCCGTGCTGTGGTTGCCCGTGATCCGAAGGTCTTCCTGAACAAGGTCGGTGCAGGTATGGCGGATGGCGGTGATCGTGTGGGCGGTCAGGAGCCAGCCCTGCAGACCATTCACAATTTCTACATAATCAGCGAAATGTTGCCGGTATCTGGCGGGTCCTTTGGTTCCAATCTCGGGGGAACATTCTGGTCACAGGACAATGGTGCTGATGGGATTGAAGAGGATGAGGAAGGATTAAGGAGCATGCGAAAGACCGTCCGTAAACTGATCCGGACTGCCCAGATGGTGAAAAATGCATCTGTGGAGGATAAGTGAATGGAGTTTGAAGCACCTGTCTCTGAGATCATACAGCAGACCCACGATGTAAAAAGCTTCAGGTTCAAAAGACCTGAGGGCTTTGAGTATAAGGCAGGCCAGTATTTCTTTATCAGTATTCCTGTGGAAGGGGAGATTCAGCGCAAGCCTTTCACCATTTCAAGCAGTCCTACTGAAAAAAGATTTCTGGAATTTACAAAGAAACTCACAGGACATGAGTTCTCCAATGCACTTGACTCCATGGAAGTTGGCAATGTTCTGGCCGTAAATGGTCCTTATGGTAAGTTCACTTTCGAGGGTCAGTTCGATAAGATCGCTTTGATCAGTGGTGGTATAGGCATCACTCCTATGATAAGCATCTGCAGGTATTGCAATGACATGAACACAGGAACGGATATCGTAATTCTGAGCAGCAATAAGACCACTGATGATATTGCTTTCAGGGAAGAGCTCGATGAAATGGATAATGAGAATGAAAATCTTAGGGTCGTTCATACCCTGACACGTGCCAATGAGGAGTGGACAGGTTGCAGAGGCCGTATCTGTGACACGATAATAAGCGATCATATTCCTGATTTCATGGATCGGATTATCTATGTATGTGGTCCTCCTGCAATGATGAAAGCAACAGAGGAATTACTGCGCAACATGGGTGTACCTAAGGAACAGATAAAGAAGGAAGCACTTGTGGGTCTCTAAGAAGCATTTATTAATTATGTAATTCGAAATAACGATCAAATGAGGTGAATTATGTGGATCTGAAAGGAAGTGAAACTGAAAAGAACCTGCTTAAGGCCTTTGCAGGTGAATCACAGGCAAGGAACAGGTACAACTATTTTGCATCAGTTGCAAGGAAAGCAGGATATCAGCAGATATCTGCTATCTTTGCTGAAACGGCTGATAACGAAAAAGAACACGCAAAAAGACTCTTCAAGTTCCTTGAAGGTGGAGAGGTCGAGATAACAGCTTCCTATCCTGCCGGGATCATCGCTGACACAAGAGCTAACCTTGAAGCTGCTGCTTATGGTGAGAACTATGAGCACACAATCATGTATCCTGAGTTTGCAGAGGTGGCTGAAAGAGAAGGTTTTTCTGAAATAGCAGATGTGTTCAGGCATATTGCTATTGCAGAGAAAGGTCATGAAGAACGCTACCGCAAACTTGCTGATAATATGGATCATGAGATGGTCTTCAGAAAAGACGGTACTGTTGCATGGAGGTGTCGCAACTGTGGATATATACACGAAGGTCCTGAACCTCCGGAAGAATGTCCTGCATGTGCACACCCGCAGGGATACTTTGAGCTAAAGGCTGAGAATTATTGATCAAGAGGTAGTAATATGAAACGGATAGCATGGGGTATTACCGGATCCGGTGATCAGATAGTTGAAACCTATCACGTAATGCGTGATATCAAGGAAAGGACAGATATTGAATTTATGGTATTCCTTTCAAAGGAGGGGGAGACTGTAATGAAATGGTATCGTATGTGGGATGACATCCAGAGGGATTTCCCTAATTTCAAGACAGATGCGGGCCCGAATTCTCCATTTATTGCCGGACCTCTCCAGATAGGTCACTATGATGCCCTTATCATTGCACCGGCCACAGCTAACAGTGTTGCCAAGATGGTTCATGGTATTGCAGACACATTGGTAACAAATGTGGTTGCACAGACTGCAAAGGGTCAGACTCCGATATATGTTCTGGCAGTTGACCAGAAAAGGGGTTCTGTGGATACTTATGCACCTAGTGGAAAGAAGATGAAGCTTAAGATGCGTGAGGTCGATGTGTCTAACTCAGAAAAGCTCTCACAGATGGAGAACATAACATTGCTTGAAAAACCCGAAGACATCTACGATCTTCTGGGTCTGCCAATGCCGGAGTGACCTTTGGGCAAATTCAGGAGGAAGTCATCCTCCTATGTTTTTTACCATTTTCAGTCGAATATCATCCCTTCATTGATGTTCTCTTTTGCTAAGTGCTCAGGATCTTCTGATCTTTGTAATGCACCATAGGCTGCATAGGCTGCAAGTATACTATCAAGAGAATCACCTTCTGTGTCCTCAAGAGCCGCTGCCACTATGTGATCTTCAAGTTCGATGTCCCATTTTTTCATTTCAGAAAGTATCATGCGACGATTTTCCAGTTCCTTTTTGCTCTTTCCTTTATAGGGAATGTAGATGCCTTTCCTTTTGAGGGTGCAGGCAGGGCAGACCTCTGCAAGTGAAGCTTTATCGGGCTGAGGTTCCTGTATTGGTATTATGCGGGCGGATCGCTCTTTCAGCAATGGTTCGATTATGCATCGGATGCCGTAATATGTCTGCCTGTACAGCCTCAGGTTGTAAACGCAGAAAGGCGCTTTTTTCTCTTTCTCTGTCTTACGCTTGACTTCTTTGTTATCCATCTGATTGCGGCATTTTGTTCGGAAATCTTCGGGGGAACTGTAGGTTTTGGAAAATTTAAGTATTGAGCTTTCCCAACTTTCTCCATTGTAAAGTGCTTCGGGAAATCCCATTGAGAGATCAAGCCCGAAAATGGCATCCGCATTGCTGGAAATTAGTTTACGCAGAAAAGAAAGACAGTTGCCTCTATCCTTGCGGGTGCTTTCAGGCATCAGTTCAGATATCGGACAGCAACTGTCTATGTGAAGTGTTCTGTTATGTACTGTTCCCCTGCTGATCCGGATCTTTTTACATGCGATTTTTGATCCGCTGAAGTCGACCCCATAAACAAGGGTCTTCGGCTTAGCAGGGTTTGAAGGCATTTGAGCCTTAGTTCTCTCTCTTACCTTCGATGAACTCATTGGTCATGCGGAATGCATCATCGTCAGGGAACTGCTTAGGTGGGTGCTTCATGAAATATGAGGCAGGTGAGTAAAGTATTCCGCCTGTTCCTCTGTTCAATGCGATCTTGCAGCAGCGGATTGCATCGATAACAACTCCTGCAGAGTTAGGTGAGTCTTCAACGGAGAGGCGCAGCTCTAGGTTCATTGGAACATCCCCGAAAAGCTTGCCTTCCATTCTAAGGAAACAGAGCTTATTGTCCTGCTGCCATGGGACGTAATCGCTTGGTCCGACGTGGATGTTGTGATCATCAAGTCTTTCAGCAAGAACTGATTGTACTGCTTCTGTTTTTGATGTCTTCTTGGAAGAAAGCCTGCTTCTGTTGAGCATGTTGAGGAAATCTGTGTTACCGCCTGTGTTGAGCTGGTATGTCCTTTCCACTTTAACTCCTCTCTTCCTGAACAGGTCTGCAAGGGTCCTGTGGGTTATGGTTGCTCCAAGCTGTGCCTTTATGTCATCACCTATTATCGGGATTCCCTTCTCTTCGAACTTCTTTGCCCATTCAGGGTCACTTGCAATGAAGATGGGCATGTTGTTTACAAAGGCAATTTTTGCATCAAGTGCGCACTGTGCATAGAAACGGGTTGCAATTTCAGAACCAACCGGTAGGAAGTTCAGGAGAATCTCTGCACCGGAGTCCTTCAATATGGATACGATCTTCTGATCTGAGGACTCTTCCACATTTGAAGGTATGAACCTGTAATCATCATCGTAGCTGATCATGTGTTCTGAGACACCGTCCTTTATGCTACCCATTGTGACCTTTACGCCGGTCTTTGGTATGTCGGGACAAAACACAGTTGTGCAGTTAGGGGGTGCAAAAATAGCTTCTGCAACATCCTTCCCGACTTTTCTCTCATCGATGTCAAATGCAGCCACCACTTCGATATCAAAAGGCTTGTACCCGTCGATATCCCAATGCATCAGTCCTATCGCATCTTTTTCCGCTTTGTCTTTGTAGTATTCAAGGCCCTGGATCAGTGAACTGGCGCAGTTACCGACTCCCACGATTGCGATCTTTATTTTGTCCATAACACTTCCTCTTAATTAAAGTGAACAATATTCATAATATGAAATATATAATCGTTATGCATTGTCCTAATGTTGACAGTCTCATAAAAAGGTTTCTAAAAAATGAATTCTCTAGTGAATGTCTTCCATTCTTATGCCGTCTCCCGATTTCAGAAAGGTTTTTAAGTTGTGAAAACCGTTTCTTCTTTGGGAAATTTGATTTCTGTACCGATGGGGAAAACAAATGCAGGTCTTAGTAGATACCTGCTATTTCTTTGGCAATATACAATATAAGGAGATGGTTATTATTCAGAATACAGCAGATGAATTCTCTAATGTGGGAGACATAGGTTCCGTTGAAGATGCAGTAAAACTGGGAATATCTTTTGAGGACCAAGGCAGGGACTTTTACCTGGAATTTGCAGAAGCTGCTACAGATCCGGCTGCCAAAGATATGTTCCTTTACCTTGCAGAAGAGGAAAAGAAGCATGCTCAATATTTGCAGAGTTACCTGTCAGGTGAGGAACTATCCATCGATGAAGAATCAAACATGCCTGATTTTAAAGAAGCTTTTGCTTCTGAGTTTTCCGAGGATAAGATCGGTGAGGTAGGTGTGATGCTTGCTGCCATGAGGCTTGAAAGGAAGACTGAAGATCTTTATCTGATGCTTTCAAGTGTATCTTCTGATTCTGATCAGCGTGAGTTCTTTGAAAAGCTTGCATCTGTGGAAAGGGGTCATTATGACCTGATCGATGGTTTGCTTGCAGTAGTTACCGGATTCAGGATGCAGACATAATCTTTTGAGTTTTTCAGGGGCAATCTGATGGAACAGAATGATGAGAACCTTGAGATAGCAAAAGGAATCTACTGGGTCGGAGCTGTAGACTGGAACCTGCGTGACTTCCATGGTTATGCGACTCCAAAGGGTGGCACCTACAATGCCTATCTTATAATCGATGAAAAGATTACCCTTATAGATACTGTTAAGGCCGAGTTCGCCTCCGAGATGATCGAGAGGGTCCGCAGAATCGTAAATCCTTCAAAAATAGATTATGTGATATCTAATCATGTGGAGATGGACCACTCAAGCGGTCTGCCTGCTATCATGGATCTTGCAAAGGATGCCACACTCTTTTGCACAAAACATGGAAAGGCAGGCCTGAATGAATATTATGAGTCAGGTGGTTGCAGTAACTGGAATTTTGAGGTAGTTGAAACCGGATATGAGCTTGGTATCGGTTCCCGTACTCTGATGTTCATTGAAACGCCGATGCTTCACTGGCCTGACAGTATGCATACATATCTGAAAGAGGATAAGG
>JBNJIC010000008.1:0-24580 GCA_051749005.1 Halobacteriota archaeon
ACTACCACATCCTCGCCTGTGGTCGGGTCAATAGTTTCCACATGGCCTCCCTTTCCAACAAGTATATCATCGGCCATCCTTGATATCTCCGGATCATCGAAATCATCAAGTGTCTTTGAACCGATCCAATCCTTGTGAACAGGATGGGACAACAGTATTCCGGTGTTACTTGTAGTGAAAGCATAGCCTGTCTCAAATGCAGTCACATTTGAAACGATCTCATCGATGTAATTCAACGAAACATCGACACCACCTATCCCGACAAATTCACCATCCCTCATAATTGGTACCACATAGCTTGCGATAAGTTCTCCCTGATAAAGGTAGGGCTCCGTAAGTACTTCCTCTTCAAGCTCCTTTGGCAACTGGTAGTAATCCAGTGTTTCATAATCAAGAAGAGGTTCCACGAACATTGTGCCACCTATCTTGTTCCAGTAAGGAACAAGTCTGCCTGTGGAATCATGTTCAGGAGGAACATTAACAAATTCTGCGTCCCTGTCATCAAAAGCATTGGGTTCGAACGCCGTATAGGTTCCAATAAGATTAGGATTATCAATGAGTATCTCCCTAAGGAAAGCATTGACCTCAGCCCTATCAGACGAATTATAAACTGTCAATGTGCTCGAAATTGTCCTTGCAATGGCCATGTTGGACTGCATGTCCGAATTGAACTGATTCGCATAATTGCTGGCCTTCTCAATGGACTTCTTATATGCAAGATCCTCATGCTGTGCTGTGGTGGTAGAAATAATGATAGCTGTGGTAGCAGCCATTAGTATAAGGACACTGAACCCGATATACAGGATCAGTTTCACTTTTAGAGGCACATCATCTATTTTCATACCGGACACCCTGCTGAAAGCGCACAGGCAGTAGACCAATTCCATCAAAGGAACATAAATTCGAAATCATAAAGCTAAAAGGAAAGAGCGAAGTTCCGTCATAGAACAACTGCACTAACCTAAGTCCCCTAGAATAATATTTGGAACGGGAATGTATAAATGTATGCCTGTTGGGTATGTAAAAAATGCTTTCTATATCGTATTATCAAACTCTTTAAATAGAATCATTACTATCAGTAATATTATGCAACTTCCAACTCCTGAGAGGCTAAGACAGAAAAGAATAGAACTTAGCCTTACACAGAGTGACCTTGCAAAAAGAGCAGGTGTGAGTCAGCCTTTGATTGCCCGCATAGAGTCAGGAGATGTTGATCCCAGGCTTTCCACCCTTAGGAAGATATGCGTGGCCTTTGAGGAAGTTGAAAAGGAAAAGATTCTTGCAAAGGATATAATGCATAGTCTTGTTATCTTTGTTTCCTCCGAGGATTCTGTTGAATACGCAGTCAAACTCATGGAAAAACATGGTTTTTCACAGGTTCCGGTTATCGATAACGGAGTTCCTGTAGGAAGTATCTCAGAAGACACTATTCTTAAGTATATGGCCGAAAGGAAAGCCTCTGCCATATCTCAAATGAAGATAAAGGATATGATGGGCGATGCATTTCCCACAGTCTCGCCTACGACAGAACTTGATGTTATCTCACATATGCTTGAACGAAATCCCGCAGTTCTGGTGCTTGAGAAAGGAGTCACTACTGGATTTGTCACGAAGCATGATGTGATCAAATTGTTGCATGGTTGAAGTATAAAATCGATCAAAAATATGATATCAAACAGCAGTTCAAAAGTCTAAAAAAGGTTCAAAATATTAAAAAATCAAAATTTAAAAGTGGTATGGATTTGTTCCACACCACTGTTTCCAAATTACTTACCCTTCATTTTATTCTTGATCTTTTCGACATCTTTGCCCTTGTCTGGATTGTCAATAATCCGGACCCGGTCATTATTAGTCTTAGCAAGCTCCCCATCACTCAACCTTTCATAGCAGATCCACATTCCCAATTCCCCATCTTCAGGGCTCCACAGACCAGCATCGACAAGAGCCTGAACCTCAACTTTTACAACAAGGTCCATGTAGCCATCTGGCCCGGATATCGGAGTAGGTTCTCCAGATTCTGTAGGTGTAGATGCATTGACCACATCTTCAAAGTTGTATCTCAGGACAGGAACTTCTGCAACCCCAGGACCATTAGGATAGAAACAAACCCGCAATGTAGTTAAGTTAATATCAGACAAATTCGTACCTTCCACCCCATCAAAACCTGCAATAGCTATTGATACTACCCCATTGCTTTTCAAGTTGATCGGGTTTGGATTAGAGCCCGGCTTTACATCAGTGTTAGTGGCCATTGCGCTCGGTATAAAGGCCAGTGCAACTATCATTGCGATCAAAACAACAGTTAATTTAACAACTTTCATATATACCACCCCATTTATTAATAATTAGATGGTCTTACCCAGATCATCTAATCTCAATAATTCAATATGTTTTTATTATTATATAAACTCTCTGCAAAAATAAAAACTGATGACCATACTCATCATTATGACAAAGAATAGTTGAACATAGAAATACAAATACAAAGTGTATGAAACAAACATTAAGAGGAGGGGTATAGAATCTGCTACAGTTCATGTACAATCGAATGTGAGTGACAAAAATATCCAATAATAAATCCTAAAAAAATATGACTTTCTGCACTAAAAAAAACAAGTATTAAACAATTTTGATAGCAGAATTTTTGGTGTTCTGCTTCATATAATAAATAGCTCAACAGGCAACAATCTTTTTTGTAGAACACAATGCCTTAGTTACCACCATCTTGTACAAAGAAATAGTCCGGGAACTTCCAACTCCATGAAACCAGTTATATACTAGGTTTGCATTAGATACGACATTCAATTATCACTAAAAATACCAGGAGAATTATATGGACCTTGAAGATACATTATTAATGATGCCTGGCCCTGTTCCTGTTGCACCAAAAGTGCTCAGGGCAATGTCAAAACCCATGATAAACCACAGGGGCAAGGAATTTTCTGCAATGTTTGATGACTGTACCACAATGCTTAAAGAGATCTTCCAGACACAGAACGACCTCTTTATTCTCAGCGGTTCAGGAACAGCTTCCATGGAAGCTGCGCTCGGATGTACCATCGATAAGGAAGACAAGGTTGTCGCTATCGAGAACGGTAAGTTCGGTGAAAGGTTCAAGGACATTGCAGCAAGATACGGTCAGGTAGTTCCTCTTGAGTTTGAGTGGGGACAGTCCGTTGACCTCGACCTTGTTGAAGAGAAGCTCTCCGAAGGAGCAAAAGCAGTCACTATGGTCCACAATGAAACCTCTGCAGGCATCCGTAACCCTGCGCCTGAGGTTGGAAAACTTGCAAAGAAATATGATGCACTCTTTATCATGGACGGTGTAACATCCATCGGCGGAGATTACGTAAAGGTCGATGACTGGGGAGTTGACATCGCTGTAGTAGGTTCCCAGAAATGTGTTGCTGCACCACCTGGACTTTCCATGCTCTCTGTGAGCGAACGTGCATTCGATGCAATGAACAAGGAAAACCTCCCATACTATCTTGACCTCAAGGCATACAGGAAGAGCGCAGAGAAGTCCCAGACACCATATACCCCTGCAGTGCCGCTGTTCTTCGGACTCCAGGAAGCACTGAAGATCGTAATGGAAGAAGGAATGAAATCAAGGATCAGGCGTCAGGCAACCGGTGCTGCTGCAATCCGTGCTGCAATGGATGTAATGGGAGTCGAGATGTTCCCACAGCTAAATGAAGTAAGTGATTACTCCAACACCGTTTCCGCAATGAAAGCGCCTGAAGGTGTCAGCGGCAACGATATCAAGAGTGCAATGATCGAGAAAGGTATCATCATCGCAGGCGGCCAGAACAGGCTCAGCGGCCAGATCTTCAGGATCGGAAGCATGGGTAATTTCGCACCAAAGGACATTATGCTAACCATTCAGGAACTCGAACTTGTACTCAAGAAGCTCGGTGTTGTAAACGAGATCGGTGCAGGTACAGAGGCAGCTGCTAGCGAACTTGACACACTGTGAATCACATGAAGACCATAGGCGTAGTAGACACGACCTTTGCACGTTTCAACATGGGGCGCGCTGCGGTCGATGAGATCCAGCAGAACGTGTCCGCTAAGATAAAGCGGATAACGGTTCCAGGTATAAAGGACCTGCCGGTGGCATCCAAGAAGCTCATTGAAGAAGAAGGATGTGACATCGTCATAGCCCTGGGTATGCCAGGAGCAAAGGAACAGGATAAGATCTGCGCACATGAAGCTTCAACCGGAATAATACAGGCACAGCTTATGACGAACACCCACATCATCGAGGTGTTCGTTCATGAGGACGAGGCAAAAGACGAAAAGGAACTGGCATTTCTTATGGAAATGCGCTCCCGTGAACATGCCTTAAATGTCGTTAACATGTTGTTCCACCCCGAAAAACTTGTCAGGCAGGCCGGTACAGGCCAGAGACAGGGATTCGAGGATGTTGGTGCTGTAAGGCACTAATACTTTTTCATTCAAAGGACCTTAACAGGACCTCTCCCTTTTTTAAAGACTTTTATTCAAACATTAAGAGCTGATATCCTCTGCATAGGCCCGCAGGATCTCAGCAACGCTCCATGCCTGTGCAATGCAACCTCGGGGTCTGTGCGGGGAATCGCCATCGAATATCTCGGAGATAGAGCCGATTCCTCCTTCTCCAAGATGATATTCAAGATCTGACAACAATTCTCTGCAATATTCAAGGCTTAATGATGACTTCCCGTTAACCTTTACGTATGCAGTGATGAACGGGCCCAGCAGCCATGGCCAGACAGTTCCGTTATGATAGGCATGATCCCGGGAATTACGATCACCCCTATACATGCCGACATATCGGCTGTCGTTGGGAGATAACGATCTCAGTCCATAAGGGGTCAGCAAATCTTCTTTAACCTTTTCAACGACCATCCTTTCCTTATCAGCATCAAGTATTGTATAAGGAAGTGAGACTGCAAATATCTGATTCGGCCTTACCGATGCATCGTTTGTAACAGCGCCTTCATCGTTCACGTAAACACAGTCATAAAGGCATCTGTCTTCCTGATTCCAGAATACACCGGTGAAGTTGCTCTTTACCAATGCAGCGATCTCATAAAACTCGGTAGTGTCTTTACCCATCAGATCCCCCAGATGAATGGCAGTACAGAGAGCATTGTACCACAAAGCATTGATCTCACATGTTTTCCCTGCTCTTGGCGTGATCTCCTCATCACCGATCTTCACATCCATCCAGGTAAGCTGCCCATCATGTATTATCAGTCCGTCATGATCCATCCGGATCCCGTATGAAGTGCCTTTTTTGTAGTTATGGATGATCGATATGACAGTGTTCCACATTTCCCGGATATTTCTGAAATCCTTCGAATAGGAATAATATCTCCCCAGAGTATAAATGAACCACAATGAGGCATCAACTGTATTATAATCGGGGGAAGAGATGCCATCATCTGAGAAACGATTGGGTATAAGACCATCTAAACAGTTCTCTGCAAAAGTCCTGAGTATCTCTTTTGCATCATCGAACCTTCCGGTAACAAGGGTCAGTCCAAGTAGTGAGATCATAGCATCCCTTCCCCAGTCAGCAAACCAGTGGTAACCTGCAATAATGGAATGTGAATCAGCAGAGCTTCGTTGAACAATGAAAGAATCCGCGGCAACAAAGAGCTTCTTTGCAAGATCATCATTGAAACTGCATTTATCCAGAAGATCTTTCTGTCGTGAAAGCTCCTTTTCATACTCAAAATTAATTAATTCAAGAGCTGAAACAGGATCTAAAATATGCTCAGATTCCATTTCATCAGGAAGATTATCCGAAGCCACAACATAGAATTCACAGACATTGTCAGTTATGTGCTCTTCAAAATAACCCGGGTTATAGAGATCTTCCTGATAGGCATCCCCCCGTTCGCGTTCCATCTCATATTGGAAATTGTAGTACCAATGTGAATTACGCTTGAATTTCATATTTGAACGCATTTGTAGAAGAACATCATTTTCTACTAGATTAAAACCGATATCAACGCCTGTATCAATGCTTACTTCGGTGAAACTTACATCTCCGGGTTTCCTGAGCTCATGAAAACCCCGGTTAGCAACAAGAGGCAATATTCTAAAAACAATATCTTCATTGTCGGGATTCAAGATGCTGTACTTCACAACAGTCGTGTTCTTACTATGGACCATAAATACTGTCTTGATCAGCTTAATATTCCTGACCCGATACTCAAAAGTCGGCAGAGGGTAAGCAGAAAAACGTTCAAGATATTGAAACCCCGAAGGATAGAGAGTATCGGGATAGCTGTGTACTGCAAGCCGGGATAGCTGTCCTTCAATGATGAGCTCTTCATCCAGTGACGAAAGAAGCACTTTCCGGTCGACCGGAGGATTTGCAGAAGCTACCAGAAGGCCATGGTACTTTCGTGAGTTCTCACCAATAACTGTAGATGATGCATAGCCACCTATTCCATTTGTGACCAGCCATTCCCTTGAGATAGCGTTTACATGGTCAAATTCGTCATTATATGATAGATATGGTGACATAATGATCACTTCATATTGTTATTCAGAGCAAAATTAAGTTCTGTCAGGCTTCATTCAATCATTAAGTCATCTTTTAAACTATTGTCTTTCAAACTATTGTCTTTCAAACTGTCCAGAAGCAGGATGTTTTCAATGAACAGGGCACAACTCCAGCTCAAAGGCCTTGCCCATGAAGCTTTACCGGTCTTTTTATCCACCTGTTCGGAAAGGATACCGGCACTGGTTGTACTCCTTGTTGCCCATTTGATATATTCAAGTGCCCTATTCACAAGCCGTTCATATTCCTCATCCTTTTCCCCAACTGAAACAGCAAGTTCCAGCAGGGATCTTGAAAGCCACAGAGTTGTAACAACCCAGGGATTACCACCAATGTAGTTGTCATTCTCATAACGCATAATCCCATAATGATTATTGATCGGAACCCTGAGAACCTTTTCAATATGTTCTATCATTGAGAATATCATGGACCTTTCATCGGTATCATCTGCCGAAAGAAGACCGAACGGAACAAACGTCCCAGTAATACTCGAATCCAGAGTCTTCTGAATATTATCCTCAATAATACCACGGGAAAAATATCCTTCTTCAAGCCATAGTTCTTTAATGGTATGTTTCCTGACAAGCTCTGCCCTCTCAGACCACATTTCAGCACGATCGACCTCATTATCCATATTTGACCCGCTGATGCTAGAGCTGTTAACAATGTCTTTACTCCCACTGCTGTAGACGCTCTCTTCTATCATATGGGCAGCCGCCTTCAGACCGGCATAGGTAGCAGCATTCGTATAGGGAAATATTCCTTTTTCTGATTCCCAGAGGCATCTGCAGGGATCATGAATTCCCTGTTCGGTTCTCTTCATGAGGTATTCTGCACCTTTCAAAACCGTTTCCCTTATAGAATGCAGGAACTCAAACCTCCCGACACCTTCCAGTTCCCGGTAGTAACGGTCAATTGCATAAAGCGTGGATCCGGTCTCATCTATCTGTGTCGAATCATCAAAATTTCCCCATGAGGGAGCTTCTGTCCCATCAAGCCAATATCTCTGGAACCAGGACCCATCAGACATCTGTGTCTTTTTGCACCATGTGAAGAACTTCCCGGCATAATCTGGATAACCCGCTTTCATCAGAGCAAGAACAGCTTCAACAGCATCCCTGTTCCAGCAAAAACCATAGCCTCCACACATCTCAAATTCAGGATCGAACTCCGGAGCAGCCAGAACCGCTCCTTCATCGGGATCTGTCATTAAGTTCAGAGAAAGCAAAGAACGATCGTAAAGTTTTATGACCTCTTCCCTTAAAAGAGGATCTAAATCAAGTACAGATAGCTCAACAGGCCTTTTTTTTGACAGCCATGCTTTTGTGACATCCATTGAATTCCGGATAATTTCAGACAGAGGCTGCTCCGGCATATTTTCCATCAGATCATATAATTGCTGCCTTCCCGAAGTAATCCCAATAAAGAATGTTATCGTGAATGTTTCCCCGGGCATAAGTTTAAGTTCCCGGCCTAAAGAGGAATCTACATCTCCTATCTCCTCCATGTTCTTGCGTAGTTTTCCATCCTCCATATCTTTCCTGGCACTTCCAATCCAGCCGCTATCATTGGTCTTGCCAACCTGCCATTCATCAAATACCGAATCAGTTGCTACACCAATGTAGAAATCATGCATATAATGGATAAGCATACCCCGTTTCACATCGTAATAGGCGGAGTTCATGCCATGCATTCCTCCTGCATGGAAATTGGAATAGTAATAGAATTTTCCGTTGATATACCCATCAGAAGTTATCTCATATTTTCTAATAAGCACCGGCATTTCATGATGGACAATGTCCTTAATGGATATTTCGATCCCACAAGAATGTGACATGTGTGTATTGATGATGTTTGTCCCATCCTCTGCCACCTGTTCAGAATGCCATTCAGGAGAATCGAAACTTAAAAGTCTTCCACCAATGTAAATACAAGCACCTGAATCACCTACATGCTGTGCTCCATCTCTTCTAGGATAAAAAAAACCCAGGATATTCCCATTTTCACCAATTGATATAAGCAATCTGTCGTTTCCGATTATAGCATTTGGATGCCGGATCAGGAATCTCACCCCATATAAGAACTATATTTGATTAATTATATAGTTAATCAATTATTCAGGCACCCATCTGCCATCCAGCTTTTTATCTATCAGGGTAGCCTGTCAGCAGATGGTCACCCGTCCATTTCAGCAAGTTTCCTGAAAACACATGACTTGAAATCCAGGAATACTCCCATAAAATTAATTGCTGCGTCATAGGGTGAATTATGGATACTGAAATATGAATGGACATCACCGTCACCCATCCATTTTGTGCTCATGTAGTAATAATGATCGGATGTGAGAAGATGCTTCCAGATATTGATGAGCTGGGGGTCCTTTGTTCGTTTCACATAAGGACCAAGCCTTTTTGCCTCTTCGAAGCACCTGCGCTGCATATCGTTACCCAGCCATGCGCTTGTATCCCTTTCCATATCTGCCCATGAGATCGTATTAAAGTCACCTACATCTATCTCACCTGCAGGTTCATATCTGTCAACAACCTCTGAGGGGGTGTTGAACTCAATACCTTTGCTGAGAACCTCATCAGGCAGAGCCCGAAGGAAATCAAATATCCCTGTATCTGCCCACTGATGTTCACCAAAGGTCTCGTAATCCATGAATACGTTTAGACAATCACCCTGTTCTTTGGATGCCCAGCAGGCCCATTTGTCAGCAGTCAGCGGATATTCTTCCCACCATCTTGCCGAGAAACGATAACCAATATCATCGCTCATCTTGTAGTTCCTCATAAGCACGGGTATATCGCAATACTTTGCCTTGTAGACATGATTTGGAGAGCGGGACTCCAGAAGCCGGTCAACCCCTTCTGTAAGTATAGCCTTGTATCCCATGGATGAGACAGTCTCAGCTACACTGTTATTGTAAAGAAGCTCAGTGTTCCTGAATATCTGTGGTTTTATACCCAACAGTTCGGAAGTGATATCATGATGTTTTTTTACCTCTTCCCTGAACTCATCCTTGTCATCGAAAAGACCGGCAAGTGAATGATAGTAAGTCTCATCAAGAAATTCGACACATTTTGAATCGGCAAGCTTGTTGAAGATGTCCAGGACATCAGGATTCCATTTTTCACACTGGCTCAGGAGAGTGCCGGTTATTGAGACACTAAACTTAAAGTCGCCTTCATACTTTTCAACGAGCTCTGCCAAGAGAGTTGTTGCCGGAACATAGCACTTACTGGCTACCTTCTCAAAGATGTTCCTGTTTATTGCAACATCGAAATACCTTTCAAATCCTTTCGATTCATCAGGCCAGAACCACTTCAACCGATATGGCTGGTGAAGCTGGAAGTACATACATACAGATCTCATACCTTCACCTCCAGTAATGCCCGTTTAAAGTCCGAAAGAACAGAGAAGGTATTGACCGCCTTTTCATAAGCCTGATTGTTATTATCAGAACCCATCTCCAGCAAGATCTCGCTTTGCTGCAGGTACCGGTAGATGCAGTTCATCTTGTTGTATTCAGCAGAATCCTTTATGGACTCAAGCATCTTTCCGACCCCGACCAGCTCATGCATGTACAAATGCTGTGCATGATTTCCCACCAGGTTATGCATACCATAGCGGGATGTAGACTTGTTCATGATGGAAGGAAGATCTTTTGCATTGAAGCTCTTCATTGCTTCTTCAGGTGTTACTATTGAAATCCCATATCGCTCAAAACTTTCAGGAAGGTCCATCAGGAACTGGAGTATATCACTACTTTTCTGCTGATGGAAAAGTATGGAACTGTATTTGAAATGCAATGTGGTCACATCCCCTTCCATGCTTGCTATCCATGAAGCGAATTTATCAGCTATCAGAGGATAGCTGATCCATTTCTTGTCTGAAAAACGCAATTCAATATCCTCACTCAGGGATATGTGACGCAAAAGAGTAGGAATATGGTTGTCATAAATATATTTTGGATCATGTCCATACAACAAATTATCCGACCCTTCTGAGATCATACACTTGAAGTTCATCTCTTTAAGGACAGAACTGAGCTCTTTATTTAGTATCAGTTCCGAATTTATAAAGGTCCGGGGATCAATACCAAAGGTCTCCTTGATCTTATTACGATGCATTGAAACCTGTTCCTTGAATTCCTTATTATCAGGAAAAAGGGATGATATGGAATGGTAATAGGGTGAAGATGCAAAAGCTGCACCCCTATCCTTCAGTTCCTGGAAAGATTCAACTATAGAAGGGTTCCATTTGCACTGATCCAGGAATATACCGGATATGTCAAAAGTATATTTTGCGCCGTTATCAATAGAATTCAGCAAAGCTTCGTTCGTTCTAAGCATCTGAGGCAGACTTCTTTCCAGAGAAGAGAATATCTGGGGCTGGTCAAAATATGTATCGAACTTCGGAGAACGATAGCCTTCGGATGGCCAGTACCATTTCAGTACACAGGGAAGGTGAACTTCCACACAAATGCAAACTGACTGCATTTACAAACCTCTTGTTTCAATTATAATACAGATATTATATTTCCGATAACATTAGCACTATTGCAATCGTATTTACTCTCCCAGAACATCAAGGTACGTTTCACTTGTTTGTTCCGAGATCTTGTTCCAGTTGTACTTAGTATCAATAAGTTCTTTACCGGCTTCCCTCATACTGTCATCGGAGAGGTCATCAAGTGCATATTTTAGGCCCCATGCGATCGATTCCGGATTCTTGTAGACAAGAATGCCATCGACAAAATTATCAATTATCTTTACAGCATCTGTTGCAACGATGGTCCTTTCAGCATCCCATCCCTCGAGAACAACTATTCCAAAAGGTTCATTCCTGCTCGGGATACACATGATGTCACATGCATTTAACCAGTCCTTAGCGGTCTCATCATCCACATAACCAAGGAAATGACAACATTCGTTACATTTGCCGGACTTTGCAAGATATTCACAATGAGGGCGCATCTCGCCTTCACCTATAAAGACAAATTGAGTATCCCAGCGGTGATGCTTCACTTCCGGGACAGCCTCTACAAGAAGGTCGGGACCTTTCTGGTAGCTCATGCGTCCTATGAAAAGTACTACAGGTGCAAGAGGGTGAATACCTAACCTCTTTTTTACTTCACCTGGATCAACGTCCTTCTTCATTTTCCCATGGAAAATACCATTTGGAATGATAGTGATCTTCTCATCCGGAATCTGATAAAGGAACTTGATCTCATCAGTAAGTTGATGAGAAGTGGATATAACCTTCGCGGACTCATAGCCTGCCTTCCATTCCCTGTGGGATATTTCCTCGGCCTCCCACCAGTTCCCGTGAACGTTACCGTTACGTCCCCATTCAGTGCTGTGAAATGTCATCAAAAAAGGAATTCCAAACTCATATTTGATCCTCGAGACAACATTGAAAGGATGCCAGTCATGTACATGCAGGACATCAAGATCACCATATTCTTTAGTAACTTCAAGGAACATGGAGTACATGGAATCGCACATGCTGTCCATTTGATGCACAATTCCCCCGTCAAGCGAATGATACACTCTATGGTAGAGAACCCCATTGACCATTTGATGCGTATCAAGTCCTGAATTCCTTGTAAATATGTGGACCGAATGTCCCATCACAGCAAGAGCTTCAGCAAGTTCGGAAACATGCGGAGCTATACCACCCACTTTTACCGAGTGCAGACTTTCCCAGGAAAACATCCCGATGTTTAATTTTTTCCCCATTTTCTTTCAAACCCAATTTTTTATTTTTTTAATGATTATCAAGAGCAACTTCAAAATATTTCAAATTTTTATTTTGAATTGTCTTCAAATATCCCCTGAAGATATTTCACAGCCGTTTCCGGAGGCATAGTATTGATGAATACCCCCGTATTCTTTTCAAAACCTGCTGCCTTACTTGTGACCGGCTGAAGCTTTAAGTTGAAATGATAAGCTGTTTCATCCCTTAGTTGATAGAACATATAATTGTAAGGGATCTCACCTATATTGTCCCACAGTCCTGACAAAGCAGATCGTATTGCATCCCCAAGGGAGGACAGCTGATCATCATTAAACCCTGATATGTGATGAATGTGCATCTTAGGAATGATCCACATCTCATAAGAGACTTTTGAGCAATAAGGGGTTATAACAATGAAATGTTGATTTTTGTATAAAAGTCTTTTATTTTTGTATTCTTTCTCTATAATATCACAATAAGGACACTCTGACAGGGATTCAATCGCTTTCATTTCATCAGCAAGTACCGGAGGTCTCATTGGCAATGCAATTAGCTGGGAATGTGTATGTGCAAGGGATGCTCCTGCCTTTTGACCCCAGTTCTTAAAAAGTGAGACATATTTGATCCTGTCAAGAGACTCATAGTGAACCACACGATCACGATAGACCTTCATAAGCAACAACATTTCCTCATCTGAGAACTCAGGAATGACTTTCTCGTGAGAGGGGGTTTCAACTATAACTTCATGATAACCATATCCCGGAAATACATCGAACTCTGAACTGACCTCTCCGGCAGCAGGAGACAATGCAGGATAGAGATTTGGTATGCACCGTACATCCCATCCGATTATTCTTGAACCCTCTTCATCTTTCAGTATCATTCCATCTTTGTAAACAGCATTTGCAAGCGGGGTTTTGTCCTCTTCACCTGCACAAAAGACACATTTTGTAGCAGTTCCTTCTTTTTTGTCCTCTTTGAAAACCGAAGGTCTTTTACTCCTGCCTGGTGCTATCAGGCAATACTCGTCCAGAAAGTAATGCTTGCGTATCTCTGACATTTTCCCCATCATCCCTATGTAAATTCAATTTTTGTAAAAAAGGAATGCCTGTTTTTTTATAGGTCCTTTACCTCATATTTTGGTTTGGTACCTGTAAGCATCTCATAATATTGCATTGTAGGTTCCTGCCAGTTCATTTCCTGTGCAAGGAGACTTGCTTCCTGGCAAAGGAAGTTGTACTTGGTCTTGTCATCTGTATAAGTGTCTATGAAATAATCCATTGCAAGTGCATAATCTGCTATCGTTTCCAGATAGGCCTGGTCGATATTATCAACTACCAGTACCCCACCCATTCCCATCACAAGACGCTTTACCGTCTTTAGTGCATCACTGAAACCACAGACTTTGCTTACAATGCTGGGAGTCGCTTCTTTACCGGCCTCAAGCCCGGTAAGCAGGAAAGGTTCATATCTGGACGGGAATATGCCGGCAACACAACCAGCCATGAACTCATCGACGCTCATATTAAAGCCTCCATCGTTCTTAGATAGCCACTGGGGATAAAGAATAGCAGACACATACCTGCTACCACCAGAAAGCCTGGAACATTCAAGTTTTCTGTTCTCTATCATGTTCTGAATACGCATCTCCTCGCCGATAAGAACCTCTTCATTAAGCATGATAGGGAAATTTTCAGGCGGATTGGTCTTCGGACCATGAGCTGTTACGATAAAACATACTACCCTGTACTTCTCGTCAAGTCGCCCGGCCTCTACTTCGATTCTAACCATTCTGTCAAGAAGAACAAGCGAATCCAACAGGTCGGGATAGCCTTTGTTTTCAACTTCTATCCTTGATATTGAGAAGATAGGAATGATCTTCTCCGGTAAAAGCTTCAAACCATTGTGAGTTTTATAAAGTTTTTCGGCAGTTAATTCCTGGATCCTGGTACGGCATTTGGTCTTTTTGTCCAGGAGTTCATTAATGTCACCGGTCTCAAGATCGATACCATTTCTTACTATAATGGAATCAATGTCATAGAACAACTTGATCTCTTTTTTCGTAGAATCCCCAACTGCAGTTACAACATCTGCATATTCGGACAATGACTCAAGAGTAGCCATATTTTTCGGGACACCTTCACCCCATTCTTTGTCATTGTCACGTATTTTCCGGATTGAGAGGTGACCTGCAACCCTTCCGGGGATGGTGGCATGATAGGTTGCTACTGAATTGATAGGAACTCCGATCTTCTTTAGCCTTGCAATTGCATAGAATACACCGAACTCATGGCAATGTAATGAAACATGCCATGAAGGTATCAGGGAACTGGCGAATTCAGATATCAGTTCATCATCATAGGCCATCGCTTTTTCCTTCCGGAGATCCACAAGAGTATGAACGAATTCTGAGATGGCGTAGGAAAGATTGAGATAATGTGTATATTCTGTCCTGTTGCCCATATCCTCATATGATAGTGAATCAAGGCCAATAAGCTCATAAGCTTCCGCTTTCACCTTATTTTCCAGACAAATGTGTTTCCTATTGTATTCGACCATTGTCCTGCAGAAATCATTGGTCTTAAACATAAGATAGATTATTTCGACCTGTCCCTTCTTTTTTGATCCGACGATCAATTCGATTCCCTTTTCCTTGAGATTTTCGATGATAAGTGAAAGATTCTCATCTGGAATGAAATCATCGAATTCACTCATGTCTGTCATACGGTTGAGACCCTTGTTCCAGTCCGAACCATTATACCCATAATAAGGACAGGCGACAAAGATCCTTGGAATAGATTCCTCATCAATAGCCCCATCTTCAAGTATCTGAGCAAGATTATTTACTTCCGCATCAATGACATTCCATATACCGCCCATTTTGTTGGACTTTGGACCAGCTTCTTCACCGGCAATAATAATACATCTACGTTCGAACACCCGTTACCCCCAGACTTATTAATTGACTACATTATAGTCAAGAGTAGTATATTAGTTTTTTTAAAAATGCTAATTGTCTTCATCTTCTAAAATCACGTTAAAATATTTAGATAATTTTTCGACTTCGAAAGTTTTTGAAAGGAAAGAACAATCTATATCCTATAATTACAATAGTATCTACAAATACGTTGAGGGTACGGGGGTAACATTATACTCAACAATAAACTTCCTGAATTTGGATCAAAAGGCGATGAGCATAGCATTTCACTCGAAATGTTTCTCGAAAGGTATGATGCCGGGACCGGAGGATTGACGTCAGCTGAAGCTCTGGAAAGAATGAAAAAATGCGGAAAGAATGTTCTTGAGAACATCGACCGTGAATCGGTACTGAAGAAGTACCTGAAACAATTCCGCAATTTCTTCTCAATACTACTTATCACCGGAGCTATGCTCTCATATTCTGCAGAACTTCTTGACCCTGGTAAAGGAAATATCTACATCTCTATAGCCCTTTTCGGAGTTGTCATACTTAACGCCACTTTCACGTTCATACAGGAGTACCAGACCGAAAAGATAATGGCAACCTTCCGTGAACTTATTCCTCCTGTTGCCAAAGTGATGAGGGACGGGGAAATTAAAGAGATACTGGCATCAGAACTTGTTTTTGGTGACGTTATATTCCTGGAAGAAGGCGACAAGGTCCCTGCCGATGGACGACTAATTGAGGAAAATACCCTTAAGGTCGATAATTCATCGCTTACCGGTGAAGCTGAACCCCAGTTGCGTTCACTTGAATGTACCCATCCGGAAATGCTGGAATGCAGGAACATGGTCTTCTCAGGAACACTTGTACTGACCGGAAACGGAAAGGCGGTCGTTTTCGGAACCGGACATAACACACAGATGGGTAAGCTTGCAACACTGACAGAACAGACAACTTCTGTCGAAACACCTCTTAGAAAAGAGCTAAACAATTTTATCAGGATCATATCAATAATTGCAATAATTCTTGGAATATCCTTCTTTGCTATTGGATTTATGATACAGGACCTGTTCCTTCTGAACCTCATTTTTGCGATAGGGATCATTGTTGCCAATGTACCTGAAGGATTGCTGCCAACTGTGACCCTTGCTTTAAGCCTGGCCTCAAGAAGAATGGCAAAAAGGAATGCTCTTATAAAGCAGCTCGAATCCGTGGAAACACTAGGATCGACCACTGTGATCTGCACCGATAAGACCGGGACACTGACTCAGAACAAGATGACAATCCATTCGATAACATTGGGTTTTGAACAGATCGACGTAGCAAATGGGGAAATGCCACCGGTAATGCTCCTGAAAGTAGCGGTACTATGTAATAATTCAAGGCTCATCGAAGAACCTGCGGGCTACAAAGGCGATCCCACGGAAGGTGCTTTGCTGATGTATGCAGCAAAGTTCACTGACATTAACGAAATGAGAATAAATAACACCCGTCTGATGGAATATTCGTTCGATTCACTGAAAGAGAGGATGCAGGTAATTTGCCAGACCGATTCCGGTGAAAAGGAATCCTACCTTAAAGGCGCAAGTGAGGTCGTTATAAAAATGTGCGACCACATGTTGATGAACGGCGACGAGGTCCCAATAACTGAGAATGACAGGATGAATCTCCTCGACAAGCACCTGAAGATAGCAGAAAGAGGGGAACGTGTCCTTGCTCTTGCATACCAAAGAGTGAATGAAGAGAATGAGTATGACAGTGGTTTTACTTTCATTGGTTTTACCGGGGCTGTGGATCCGCCAAGACCTGAAGTAAAGGAAGCTATAGATAAGTGCCACAAGGCTGGGATCAAGGTCGTCATGATAACAGGTGACCATCCAGTTACTGCACTTTCCATTGCAAAGAAAGTCGGTTTCAGCAACAACGGTCATGAGCCGGAGATAATAACAGGTCCGGAGCTGGACAAATTGCCACTTGAAGAACTTTCAAAGAGACTAAAGGCACCGGACATTATATTCGCACGAACATCTCCGGTGCAGAAACTTAAGATAGTACAGGCATTCAAATCAAGGGGAGAGATCGTGACCATGACAGGGGATGGTGTCAATGATGCTCCTGCAATAAAGAACGCAGACATGGGTGTGGCTATGGGTAGCGGCACGGATGTGGCAAGGGAATCCGCAGACATGATACTGCTTGATGACAATTTTGCCACTATCGTAAATGCAGTTGAAGAGGGGAGAACGGTATTTGACAATATCAAGAAATTCATCGCCTACATCCTCACAAGCAATGTTCCGGAGATAATCCCTTTCATCGTATTTGTACTGCTGGCGATACCACTACCTATAAATATTCAACTTATACTTGCCATCGACCTTGGTACGGACATTCTTCCGGCACTGGCACTGGCCGTTGAAAAAGGCGAAGGAGATATAATGAAACGTCCTCCGCGATCCAAATTTGAAAAACTCCTGACACCACAGGTACTTCTGACATCTTACGGGATGAAAGGACCCATTGAGGCACTGGCAGGCTTTACCTGTTACTTCGCTGTAATTCTGGACGGAGGCTGGACATGGGGGGAACCATTAATTAGCACTGAGCTTCTGTACAGGCAGGCAATAATGGCTTTCTTCTCTGCCGTCATTATCTGTCAGGTAGCAAACCTGCTAGTATCCCGCACAAGAGTACAATCAGCATTCTCAAAGAACCCGTTCAAGAACAGGGTGATACTGCTGGCCATTGTGAGCGAGCTGCTGATACTTTCCATGATAATGTACCACCCGTTTGCGAACACCATTTTCGGAACAAGTCCGGTAGCCCTTCAATATATTTTGCTTGCAGTACCGTTTGCAGTATTACTGTTCCTGCAGGACGAGATCCGGAAATATTACATCAGGAAAGGATCATTGATTGCAAAGGCTTTCCTGAAGTGGTGATCATACTGCCATCCCTGAAGTGAACAGCAATATCAGGAAAATAACATAAAGCACGATCAATGATATTCCTTCTATCCTCCTGATCTCCCAGTGGGTGTTGATGAACCACAAAAAGACAATGCTGATAATGATCATGAAAGGTATCGTGAACATAATGCTCATTGCTGCTATTTCGAGCGGGAACACAAGTGCAGAAAATCCCAGTACCAGAAAAATGTTCGTGATGTTGGAACCTATCACATTCCCGATAGCAATATTCCCATAACCTTTGCGTGAAGCGGATATTGTAACCATCAGCTCGGGAAGAGATGTCCCTACTGCAACAAGGGTAACACCTATAAGGGTGTCAGGTAACTGAAATAGTTCTGCAAAGAATATTGCTTCCGCAACAAAATATCTGGCACCAAATATTACAGCTACACCGCTAAGGATGAGAATAAGAAGATCTTTGTAGATGCCTGTGAGTTCTTTTTTCTTTTCTTCAGTTTTCCGATCTCCACTATCTGTAGTTTTTCCTTTATCCAAATTATAGTCATTGATACCATTTCTGACTCGCTGGCTCATTGATCCAACATATTTGAACTTAACAAAATAGTGGATAAATTCCCGGAAATAGGAATTGCCCTCAAATTTAGATTTATCCTCGAACAAGAAGAAAACATAAGCTATATAAAAAAGGATAAGGATAACTGCTTCTGCTCTTGAAAGTAGCAGATCGAAAGCAAAGAGCAGGAAAAGAGTCGAGGCAAAGACCATTATATAGCCATCTCTTCTTAGCATATCCGATTCAGTTTTCACCACTGAGATGATAGCAGCACATCCAACTATAAGTGCTATGTTCGCAATATTCGAACCCACAACGTTCCCAATTACAATCCCGCTTGAACCTGAAAGTGATGCTGCTATGGAAGAAGCAAGTTCAGGTATGGACGTGCCGACAGCCACCAGGGTCAGTCCGATGATGAACTCAGAAATGCCGAACCTCTTCGCAATGGAAGATGCGGAACTGACAAAAAGGTCAGATCCTTTGACCAGAAATATCAGGCCTATAAGCATAATAGCAACATTTGAAAACATCAAACATTAATTGATATCATTTCTATTTATCTTTGTTTATGGTCTCACTTTGATATGATTTTGATGAGATGATTGCCTATAAGTACGTTTATATGCCAGATTGATGTTTATGAATAAGAGAAGATAGACATTACATACATTATAAAGGAGTTAGATGCTTTGAGTGATACTGAACCTATCAGATTGGGATTTGTCGTAGCTGAGTTTAACAGGGACCTTACATACCAGATGGAGCTGTTGGGAACAGAACATGCAAAGTTCCTTGGTGCTGAGGTCATTGACACCATTCTGGTGCCTGGCGTTTACGACATGCCTCTTGCTATCAAGAAACTCTGCGAGAAAGACGATATCGATGCTGTGATCACAATTGGCATCGTCATCGAGGGTGCTACAAAGCACGATGAGATCGTTGTACAGCATGCTGCAAGGAAGATCACAGATCTTTCACTGGAATACAACAAACCGGTTACACTCGGAATTGCAGGACCTGGCATGACACGCATGGAAGCACACCAGCGCGTGGATTATGCAAAGCGTGCAGTAGAAGCTGCAGTAAAACTTGTCAGACGCCTAAAATGATACTGCATATCAAATTAAGATCAACCATAAAAAGGTCAACTAAAAAAACGAAATCAAAAAAGGGTAATTCCTATGCCATCATCAAGACTTGAGCGTGTAGAAGAATCGGCAACTATCAAGATCGCGAATGCTGCCAACAAGCTGAAAAACGAGGGTATCGATGTCATCAGTTTCAGTCTAGGAGAACCGGACTTTGCCACACCTGAACACATCTGCAAGGCAGCAGCAGACGCAATGTATAGTGGTGAGACACACTATTCACCATCCAACGGCATCCCTGAGCTCAGGACAGCCATTGCAAACAAGCTTGTCAACGATAACAAGCTTGATGTCACACCGGATGATGTACTTGTCACACCCGGAGCAAAACAGGCTCTCTTTGAGATCCTTATGTCTGTTCTTGATGACAACGATGAAGCCATCCTTCCGGACCCGTCCTGGGTATCATACAGCCCCTGCATCAAATTTGCAGGTGCAAATCCTGTCTGGGCACCCACTGACCCGGATAACGGGTTCATGCCTTACGGCATCGAGGAACTCATTACTGACAAGACAAAGCTCATCATCGTCAACTCCCCGTGCAACCCTACAGGAGGAGTTTATGACAAGGAAATGCTCAAGACCGTTTCAGACCTCGCTATCGACCATAACCTGCTTGTGATCTCAGATGAGATCTATGAGAAGATCATCTATGATAAAAAGCACACCAGTATGGGTTCACTGGATGGCATGCATGAGCGCACAATAACTGTGAACGGTTTCTCAAAGGCATATGCAATGACAGGCTGGAGACTTGGTTATGTGGCAGCTGTGCCGGAACTTATGAAAGGTTTCAAGAAGATCCATTCCCACTCCGTAAGCAGTGCTACCACATTTGCCCAGTTTGGTGGCGTGGCAGCACTGGAAGGACCGCAGGAGCCTGTCAATGATATGATCAAAGAGTTCAGGGCAAGACGCGATATACTCATCGACGGGTTGAATAATATCGGTTTCAAGTGCAAGAAACCAGATGGTGCTTTCTACGCATTTGCTGATGTCAGCGGGTTCGGAAACGGCGATGAAGTAGCAGACAAACTTCTTCAGGAAGCACATGTAGCAGTTACACCTGGTGCAGGTTTTGGTGCAAGCAGTAAGGATTTTATCAGGATATCCTATGCAACATCACAGGAAAGAATAAGGGAAGCACTCCTGAGGATAGAGGACACGCTCCTCTAAACCTTTCTTTTCTTTCCTAAATTCAATACGATATCCGGAAAAAAGATATCGTTTTTTAAGATCAGTCGTTATTCTCGCAATACCGCTCGAGTATTTTGTTGACGATCCTTCCACTACTGTAAAGTGGGCACTTCAGGGACTCGTCTATCCTTGTAACAATTGCCTTAAATCCACGCTCCCTGAGGCTGTTCTTAAGCTCTTCGACATCAAAGGTCTGGTCATGACCGAGAACTATGATGTCAGGATCTATCTCGTAAAGCGGATCAAAGATGTCCTTTTCGCTCCCAAGCATTGCCTTGTCAACAACCTTCAATGAACTTATCATCTCAAGTCTCTGGATCTCAGGAACAATAGGCTTTGCCTTGTGCCTGATCATGGAATCTCTTGCCACCAGGACATACAGCTCATCGCCCATAGCACGGGCACTGCTTAAGAAGAAAATGTGCCCGGGATGCAAAATATCGAACGTTCCTGTGGCAAGTATTCGTATCAAGAAATATCACCCTGTAAATTATGTAAGGCAGAAAAATGAATCTGCGATTCAGTTAATGAACAACAACCTTAATAATGTTATGCAGGTGCAAGCTACCAGCCGGTTTCCCTGATCATTATCCCCTTTTCAGTACCTCGTTACGGAACTTTCTATAGCAGCTTTCAATGAGGTTCAGTTCACCCTCGATGTTGAGGATATCGAAGTCGAATATATCAGCAAATTCCTTTACGATATCATCGAACTCCTTTTCGTAATGCAATCCGGTGTCGACCTTTGCAACCTTTTTGTAGCCTACTGCATCGAACACGAACTTCGAGGTCTCAGTGTCGTTCGGGTCCTTGCCAAACCCGCCAGCTACCAGCATATCCCCCCAGTTCGCAGCCCACATCGGTGTCAGGAAAAATGTACCTATCCCTTTGAAGCTTTTTAGATGTTTCAGATATGCATCTCTTCCGCCAAGCACTGCCCCGATACAGTCATCGACGATCTCACCATTCTCTTCCTTTAGAATGCAGATCTTACACTCAAGGTCACCAAGATCTTTTTCAACGTCACCCAGAACATTGCCACAAAGACCATAGAAGAGGAGGATACCTTCAGAATAGGCTGCCATTTCCTCTACCTTCTGGTAGACCTCGGACTTAAGGTTGGCAGGCACAGCATGTAATGCAAACTCAAGTATGTTTATAACAAAGCAATAAGAATGAGCACACCTGTCATGGCATTCAGATGCCATACTGCCCTCAGGTATGAGCTTGTAGGAAACACCAACATCATCAAGCTTCTTTACAAGACCTCCACAATCTTTGTTCTCGACCAAGATCAGGTTATCTATCAAAGGGTCATGCTCTACAAGATGGACTATCTCATCCTCGAACATCCTGCATCCTATCAGGCTTATTACCGGCATAGATCTCCTCCTCACAAAAATAACTCAAAAGGTAAGTGATGTTGCTGTCCGGAACTATATAAAGATTCCTCCAGATGCAGGGTCTGAAATAATAAAAGAAGATGCAGGGCCTGAGATCACCTGCAAAAATACATCATTAACGATATCATCCATTCTTACCATAGCACTTTTCAAGATGGTCAACCGGTGGCGGTGTTGTAACAAGACTTACACCTACTGCAACTATCATTGCCAGCGGGGTTGCCACGAGAATCGGGTCAACAACTGTCCATGTACCTGTAAGCAATGTTTCTGTTCCAAAAAGAGCTTTGGAAATACCAAGAGGTGCCGCTTCCTTTGCATGAACAAAAGTGAGCCAGAAGAGACTGCTGAAAGTACCGACAACAAGGCTTGCGATGGCACCCTCACGAGTCATTCTCTTCCAGAAGAGTGCACCCATATACATCGGCAGGAAAGCTGCTGCACAGAGCCCGAAGAATATCGCTGTTGCCCTTGCAATGATGCTGATAGGAAGAATGTATGCAAGGATTACACTCACAATGATTGCAACTGAGATACCGATCTTTGTGACGTCAACCGTCTTTCCGGACTTACCCTTCATCATGAACTCACGATAGAAGTCATGTCCGATAGCTGTTCCCATTGTGTGGAACTGTGAGCTCAGTGTTGACATGGCTGCAGCAAGCAGTGTTATCATGAAGACGATAACGAACATCTCAGGCATTGCGCTGTTGATGTATTCAGGCATGATGAGATCCATATTTCCTTTTGCGACGTCGATGGAAAGCATTCCCTGAGTGTTGAAGAAGTAAACGTTGGAAAGTCCGCCTACGATGTATGCGACTCCTGCCATCATGAGGATGAATGGACCACCAGCGAAAACTGCCCTGTTCAGGGACTTTTTGCTGTCAACGGTCATGAACCTCACCGCAAGCTGTGGCTGTGCAAGCACACCAATACCAACACCAAGGATGATGGTTGAAACCATTGTCCACCAGATAGGCGAGCCGAACGCAGGCATTGCCGTCCACCCCTGATGACCACCTGCAGCCAGGTTTTCAGGGACCATAGGTGCGAGGTTGGTAAGTGCCTGATGAGCTTCAACAATGCCACCAAGCTTTGCGTAGGTAAGTGCAAGAAGAACTGCCATGCCACCAAGCATAAGGGTGCCCTGGAGTGCATCGGTATACATGACAGCAAGCAGACCACCTGTGATGACGTAGGCAGCAACGATCACTGTCAGAATAAGGACCGCGAGATCATAATCAATAGAGAGTGCTGTTTCCATGAACCTGGCACCGCCGATGAGAACAATTCCCGCATAGAGCGGCATGAACAAGGCGATAAGAGCTCCGGAGTAACCCTGAATAAAACGTGACTGGAAACGTCTTCCAAGGAGTTCGGGGAATGTAACGGCATTAAGGTTCACACCGATCCTTCGGGTCCTTGAACCGAAGAAGATGAATGCAATAAATATACCAACAAAGATGTTCATGAACACAAGCCAGAGGGTTCCAAGTCCCAATGTACCGGTCACTCCGCCAAAGCCAATGATCGCAGCCGTACTGATAAACGCAGCACCATAGGAAAGAGCAAGAATGTAAGGATTGACCTTCCTTCCGGCCAGCATATAGTCGTCGACTTCTTTAGTCCTTCGGTATGCAAGCCAGCCGCAGTAGAACACTGCAAGCATATAGATCAGGACAAATATTCCCAGGGTTGAAGTACTGACCGCCATGTTAACACTCCTCGTTCTCTTCTTCGTTCCACTTTAAAAGCCCGTAGACCATACATCCCAGCGCACTTACAATACACAGAACATATGCCAACCATATCTGAGGGTCATCAATACCTAACATAAATTACCACTTGCCATTTTTTATTTGGTGCTTGCTAACATGTAACAAGATTTCATACTGGTATCTGTTAACATATACCATACTTTAATGTTTCGAAAATTAAGATGGAAGCGAATGCATATAATTGAACAAAAAAAGACTTCAATGGAGTTGAAAGTACAGGAATGTCAGATTATAGACTTCCGAAATAACAAGAATAAGAGATAAAGAAAAGGAAGAATGAAATTCACAACTTACAGATCAACGATCTCAATGTCAAATGCCGCAGGATCAAGCAATGC
>JBNJIC010000009.1:0-1635 GCA_051749005.1 Halobacteriota archaeon
ATGAAAGTAAAGGATATTATGAGTAGCAGTGTGATTGTGTGCAGTCCTGAAGATCCTATAAGCAGTGTTGCACAGTTGCTGAAAAAAGAGAACATTAGTGGTGTTCCTGTAGTCTCTGATGATGATGTGGTGGGCATAGTCTCAGAAGGTGATCTGTTAAAGCTTCTGGACGTCCCGGAACATGGTGGCCTGTGGCTTCCAAGTCCCTTCGAGGTCATAGAAATACCAATTCGTGAGCTCATCAGCTGGGAGGATACCAAGAAGATGCTATCAGACTTTGGATCAAAACCGATTAGTGATATTATGGAGAAGTATGTTTTCAGCATTAGTCCGGAAAGTTCAGTTGAAGATGCTTCCAGATTAATGACAAAGCATAGGGTCAACAGGCTTCCTGTACTTGATGGAAGTGAACTTGTAGGCATTATCACACGCGGTGATATAATAAGAGGTCTTGCAGGTATTTAATGTGGTTCAAATGAAATTGATAGATGGCGGGATATGTTCCGTAAAAGGTGTACGTTCCTACGGTATCAAGTCCGGAAAGATGGGACTTGCAGTGATTGTGGCCGAAGGTAATGCAGCAGGAGTCTTTACAAGGAATAAGGTAATAGCTGCTCCACTGATCGTAACACGGAAAGCTCTTGAGAAAAACGGTAAACTGGCTGCTATTATAGTCAACAGTGGCAATGCTAACGCTTTTACCGGTGAGGAAGGTATAGCCGATGCTATAGATATGGCAGCTATACTTGCAGGTAAACTCGGGGTTGACAGTAACCTTATAGGTGTGGCATCCACAGGTGTTATCGGAAGAAAACTCGACGTTGGCTGGATAAATGAAAACATCGATGAAGTTATGGATTCACTTTCTTCATCACCTCAGGGAAACAGCAATGCAGCACGTGCAATAATGACAACGGATACTGTTCCGAAGATGGCTGCTGTTGAACTGAGTTCCGGTATTTGTATTGGTGGTATTGCCAAGGGTTCCGGTATGATCGAGCCTAACATGGGGACTATGCTGGGTTTTGTCTATACTGATGCTGAGGTGGATAGTGATGTTCTTGATACTTGCCTGAAAAAAGCTGTGGACAGGTCCTTCAATATGATCGTGGTGGATGGTGATACCAGTACCAATGATATGGTATTGCTTACAGCCACAGGTGCCTCAGGGATCACTCCGGAAATCGATGAGTTCCAGCAGGGCCTTGAACATGTACTGACAGACCTTGCAAAGCAGATTGCAAGGGATGGTGAGGGTGCTACACGGCTTATCGAGGCACAGGTAGGAGGTGCGTTTTCATTGGGAGACGCCAGGCTTGTTGCAAAGACTATTGTGCGTTCACCGCTTGTCAAGTCTGCGATCTTTGGAAAAGATCCCAACTGGGGGCGCGTTGTGGCAGCAGCCGGTTATTCCGGTGCAGATGTGGATCAGGGCAAGATATCGCTTACATTCTCCAATGGTTCGGATTCTGCAGTCCTTGTAGATAATGGCAGGATCATATCAGAGGACAGCGAGATGCTAGATAAGCTGGCTTCTATTATGGGTAGCCCGGAAGTTATTATCAGGGTGGACCTTGGCATGGGGGATTCATCTGCAACAGCATGGGGCTGCGACCTGACTTATGATTATGTGAG
>JBNJIC010000009.1:1645-23603 GCA_051749005.1 Halobacteriota archaeon
GGATAAATGCAGAGTATACAACATAATACTGTTTTTCAGGCTGCTAATTGCTAATATTTGAAAGGTGATCTTATGGATATAAGGGAGTGGGATTCTGTTTATCATAAATCCTATGAGGACATTCGTTCTTCTTTTGGAAATGTGACGGGTATATTTGTTGCATACAACAGCAATATCGATGCGATCAAACACATAGTACCTGATGACATTGAGCATCTGCTGATGAATGTGGATATATCGGAGGTTCGGGAGAAGGTATTCGAGTATCCGCGCCAGATCGATTCACCCTCTGATCTTGTTTCAAGATTGATAATCGCCATGCGTGACGGGAAAGCCGCTGAGGTGCCGACTAACACTACCGACATCCACGACTGGCTTACTGACCATTTGGTCTTTGATTCTGCAAGAATGGGTGGGCAGGCAGGAATAATCTCCAATCTTCTGGCCTCTATGGGGATTGGAAAGGTCATTACTTATGTTCCGTGGCTTTCTGAGGAGCAGGCAGACTACTTTGTTGACTCTGAGAACCTGCTGTTTCCTGTGGTTGAGGATGAAGAACTTGTGCTCAGGCATCCGAAAGAGGCGTTTGACCCGGAGAATAAGCCAAAGGTCAACTGGATCCTGGAGTTCTCAAAGGGAATGGAGGTGAATTTTGCGGGTGAGCATTTTATTGTCCCGAGGGATAACCGGCTGATCATCTCATCCAGACCGAAGTGGATACGTATTGAAATGTCTCCTGAATTATACGAGAGGATTCCCCAGCTGCAGGGGGAAATCAACGGTGCCATTCTGGCAGGCTACCAGATGATCAGGGAGGAATATGAGGATGGTTCAACTTACATGGACTATGTTGGGAAGGCAGTGAATGTAATCGAAGAGCTCAAGGAAGGAAATCCTGACATTCGCATACATGTAGAGTTTACCTCCATACAGAACAAGGTCATCAGGACGGCCATACTCAAATACATAGTCCGAAAGCATGTTCACTCCCTGGGGCTGGATACTGTAGAGGTGGCAAATGCCCTGAATGTTCTTGGGTATGAAGAGCTTGCTTATTCTGTTATCAATAAGGGTGAAAATGCTATCATTTCCCTTTACGAAGGTGCTGTGAAGCTTTTGAGGGACCTTGAACTTGAAAGGGTCCATATCCATTCCCTTGGTTTTTACATCTGTCTTGTGTCGAAGGACTGCCCGGTTTCCACAGAAGACCACCGTAACGCCCTGTTGTTCGCATCTACTGTTGCAGCAGCTCAGGCTTCTCATGGTGAGATACTTTCCATGGAATGTACGAAATATGGTCTTGAAATCCCGGTTTCTGATGAGGGTCACAATGAACTTGAAAAGCTTGAGAAGCATCTTGTAAGAAGTGGGATGTGTTGCATGGAGGATTTCGAGAACGGATGTATCTGTACTTCATATTATGATGCTATCATTGTTCCCACAAAGGTAGTAAATGAACCTGTTGCAACCGTAGGTATAGGCGATGCTATTTCTGCGACTGCATTTGTAGGATTTCTTTCAAAGCTTAAGTGAGGAATTTGCATGAAGGTCCTTTGTGGCTACAATGTTAACATCGATGCTGTGTGCCGGATGACCGGCGGTGAGATCTCAGAACTCTTGGAAATGGTGGATAAGGAAGAGTTTCGAGAGAAAATATGTGATCCACCCGATGAGATCAGTTCACTTTCCGATCTAGTGGCAGGACTTGTGCTGCACATGCAGCAAGGCACAGGTGGGGAGTGGTTCATTCATTCAAATGAAGTTTTCCATTTCCTGAAAGACCGTTATTATGAGAAAAGTGAGACCCGTCTTGGCGGTAATATGGGGATTATGGCAAACGTCATGTCCCATATGGGTGCAGAGCAGGTCGTTATGAATGCTGTAGGTGACATCAATTCAATAAAGCCATTGATGTCAGGCAGGAATATTGTTTTTGCAGGGGCTTCCGCTCCACAGGATGCTTCCATATCCAAAGATGCAAACCAGATCATCCACTTTGTCTTTGATTTCAGCAGTGGAACATGTTTCAATGTCCTCGGAGTTGAGTTGACAGTATCCAGGGAGAATCGTTTTATAGCCACGTATGATGATATAAACACGGAATTGACCATCACTCCCGAGTTCGAGGAGTACAGCCGTGAGCATGTAAGTGAGATGGATGGTGCGATCATTTCCGGTTTCAACCAGCTGCAGAAATTCTATCCTGACGGTTCCGGATACAAAGAGCACTTTGAAAGGGCATATTCACAAATAAGGGACTGGAAAGCACTCAATCCTGATCTGCCGATTCACGTTGAGTTTGGTCATTTCATGAGCATGGATATGGGAATTTCCATCTTCATCGAACTTGCTGGTACTGTGGACAGCATCGGAATGAACGAGGATGAATTGGTCATGCTTGCTGAGCTGCATGGCGTTCCATCGGATATGATTCGGAAAATGGATGCCAGCGCGATCCTCGATGCCTGTGTAAGGTGTGCTTCTTCAACAGATCTGAAGAAGATCGTCCTGCATACGCGTTATTTCATGTTAAGCATTTTCGGAGAAGGAGCTTCCGCCCCATCCCTTGAGATGCAGAGCATGCAGTTCGGCGTGATGTGTGCCGCAGCTTTTGCAGCATCAGGAAGACTTCCTGAGCGTTCACAACTCGTGGATTCTATAAGGGGTCTAGCTACAAGTGAAGAAGGTGTGAAGCAGGTAGTTAAATTGCAGGACCTTATCAGGGGAGAGGAGTTCGAGGGCGGTGTATGCGGGGAGTACAGGGACTTTTCAGTGTGCATCCTGCCGACCATAATCTGTGAGTATCCGGTGTCCACTGTGGGACTTGGAGATACGGTGTCTTCAGCTACTTTTTTGAGGTGGCTGGAAATGCATAAGATTTCAGATTTGTTTGAACAAGTTTAATTTATCAAGATGAGATTATTAATGTCGTAATGATTATTTTGATAATAAAAGAAGATGAATAAGTTATTAATAATCTCTTATGGTCTTGATTTTACATAGATGTTGTGTACATGTTAGCAGGATCGGCGCAAACCATAAAAAAAGTGAAACAGGAGGTTATTTTATTCATTAAGTAGGATTAAATAGCCTAAAACCACTAGTAAATATAAAGGTCTTATTTATATGATAGGTATATCATCATTTGCTTTTCACGAACTTCCACTTTCAGAAGCACTGGAAAAGATTGAACCGATGGCAGATTGTGCGGAAATCTTCTCGGAAGGGCGACATGACCTCCTTCGTGAGGAAGAGCTGGCATATTCGTACGATCTGGAGTACACAGTCCATGCTCCGAGTACTGATATGAATCTATCCAGCCTGAGAGAACCCATTCGCCTTGCAGCAATCGGTTTGGTCGAACAGATGACTGACATCTGCAATGAACTGGATTCTGATATTCTGGTGGTTCATCCGGGATATTTTTCCTATCCCGTTGATATGCCATATGCTCAAAAGGCATTTGAGAGGTCAATTGTTGATCTTGAGAATATCTCAAAAGATACAGGTGTCAGGATATGTATAGAAAACATGCCAAAATGGGATTGTTTCCTGTTCAGGCACCCGGACTTTGATCTTGGTGACAATGGATTTACTTTGGATGTGGGCCATGCGAACACATTGGGCAACTTGGATGAATTCCTGAATTCAATGGGGGATTCTATCTCACACTTCCACCTCCATGATAATAACGGAGATATTGATGACCATTTCTTTATCGGGAATGGTAATATAGATTTTGGATCGTTTTCCGGATTGCTTAAGAAAAGCAAGGCTACTAAGATCATTGAAAACAAATGTGGGGATGATGTTCTCAGGAGTCTTGATGCACTTAAAAAAATGGGAGTCGTGTAAGATGCTGTGTACTTTTAAAAACCACTAACACCGTGAACAGTGCAACAATAGGTATATATATAATAAAACACACTTTATAATTATGAGTCAGTTAGATAACAAAGTATTCCATGCACTTGGAAGCGATACACGTATCAGGATGCTCGAATTGCTCGATGAGGGGGAGAAACACATCTCTGAACTTGCGAGAGGACTGGACATTTCAGTGCCCGTAGCTGCAAAACACGTTAAGATACTGGAAGAAGCTGACCTTGTCGAGCGAAGGATATTCGGAAAGACCCATGTTCTGAAACCGAACAGGGAGAACATTTATCTTGCGATGAATGTGTTCGCTCCTACTAAATCGATAGAGGTTGAAAAAGGTACAAGTCTTCTTGATGCACTTCGTGGTGTTGCTGCTATCAAGGTTCAGAAGAAAGGTGACATGGAAGTCATTGTTTCAACAGATGGAGAGGAAGGACTTTACGTTTATGAGATAGACGGTGAGTTCTCGGACAAATCCGTTCAGAACTGTATCCTTGATGAAGATACAACAATAGAATGGAAGAAACTGGAACCTGTTACAAAGATCAAGCTTGACATACACGTCAAGGAATGATCTCTCTTTTTTTACGTAATAATACTTTCAATCCGCTTGGATGTTGATTATATAGCTACGCTTCAATCTATTAATTGATGATTGCGGAAAGAAGGAACGAACAGCACCTGACATTATCGGAGAAAATGCAATTACTCTCCTCAGGAACTAAGTATGACAGCTGCAACCAGAGTGCAGTGTGTCATGCGTTCGGTCCCGACGGCAGATGTATACAACTGTATAAGACATTGCTATCAAATTCCTGTTCGGGCGAGTGTGCCTATTGCCCTAACCGGTGTGAGCGGGACACAATGAGAGCAACACTGGATCCTGAGGAGATTGCAAAGATCACCTGGTCCTTCTACAGAAGGAATGCTATCGAAGGTTTGTTCCTTTCTTCCGGTATTATGGGAGATGCCGAGAAAACATCACAGAAACAACTGGAAGTGGTTGAACTTTTGAGAGGTCAGGGTTTCAAAGGCTATATCAACATCCGTGTGATGCCGGGTACTCCCAAATATTTACTTGAGCAAATAGCTGAACATGCGAACAAGTTCGGTGTGAATGCAGAGACCACCAATTCTGTGAACTATTCCGAGATTTGCCCCAATTTTGATTACAAGAACGATGTTCTCCAGAGATTGAAATGGACAAAGGACTTAATACATAAAAAGAGGCGGGAATATGGGGGAATGGGCAGGCTTGTTGGGTCCAACGATACTCAGTTCGTAGTTGGAGCGGTGTCGGAACCTGACCGCGAAATAGTTAGGACAGTTGATAAATTCATGGAAAAATACGAACTGCGGAGGCCTTATTTCATGAGCTTTGATCCTGTTCCTGATACTCCTTTTGAGGATGGGGAAGCTTCTCCTAGGTGGCGTGAGCAGAGATTGTATCAAATGTCTTTCCTGCTGAAGGATTATGGCATGAGGGCAAATGATTTTGAGGACATCTATAATGAGGAGGGTTTCCTTGGAAATGCTGATCCGAAAGTAATGCTCGCCCGTTCACAGCCTGAAAGGTTCCCTGTTGATATTAATTCCGCAGAAATGGCTGACCTTCTTATGGTTCCCGGAATTGGTCCGATAAGTGCGAACAGAATAATAAGCTCCCGACCCATAGTTTCCGAGCAGGAACTTGCACGTATGGGTGTTGTTATAACGCATGCCCGTTCCTACATATCCATAAACGGCTCCCGACAGTCCAATCTGTCATCTTTCCTGGGGGCATGCTCATGATAATAGCTTTCAATCCAACTGTTGATGGTGTCCTGCTTGCATGTTCATATTTCAGGGATCATCCTGAAGCTGAACTTATGTTTGCAAAGAGTCAGGATGAACTTGATCATAAGCTTGAATTTTCAGTTTCAGAAAGGGAAGTAATAAGATTAGGTTTCACTCCGTGTGGAATTACAGAAGTCCTTTCAGAAGAGATCTTTGGAAAGAGCAAGGCCCGTCTGGATCGTTTCGATCCAGGTCCCCTACGCTACCTGGAACTTCTTCTCAGGCACAGGTACTGTGACCCTGTTGAGCTTGTGCACCTTATTATCTCATGTAAAGGGGATAATGACCAGCTTTATTCAGGTAAGGGGGAACTGTCAAAAAAGTACTACAATTATATGCGTGATGTATCCAGAGCATACGAGAGGCTGTGCATGTTCTCTCGGCCTGAGTTCAAAGGCGGTATACTTACCGTTGAGATAGATTCTCCTCATGACATAGGGGATCTTTTCTGCAGGTGGCTGTCAAGGAAGAACCCTGATATTCCTGTAGCTGTTATCGTGAATACGATTGCATGGGTTGGCAATGGTGACCTTCTGGGAGTGGATCGTTTTTCAAAGCTTTCAGCGGCTTTCGTTGAAAGTCTGAGGCCAACATCTGAGGACGATGAAGTTGATGAGCTATGGGATATCTACTACGATTCCCAGATGATCGATTCGCGTCGAAATATTGATCTTGCTAAAAAGATGCAACCAAAGTTCTCAGCTTCTATGAGCAGGATGGCAAAAAAAGACAGGTACAAGATCGAGAGAGGTATTTCCAGATGCAAGCTTGACAGTTTTGCATGATGGATGGGCTTCTAAGGTGAAACAATGAATGGTTTGAAGGATATTCCACGTATAGGGGAGAAGATGGCAAAGAGGTTCGAAGACCACTTTGGAACTGAAGACGCGGCTCTTGAAGCTATTATTGGTGGTGATATAGCTGGTATATCAGAAGTTGAAGGCGTTGGTCAGCGTTATGCTATCTCCCTTGTCCATGAGGTGCGAGCTCAATTTGAAGGGGTTACTATGGACGACTTCCTGAAAACAAAAGAAAGTGTTGATATCTATGAACGACTCCTCGATATCATCAAGCAGTTTAGCCACACAGGCTATGCAAAGGATAAACTGCATGTGTATATACCATATCCGAAAAAGAAAAAGGACAGAATTGAAGAGGTACGCAAGGCTACAGCAGATTATATGGAAACTGCCCATGTTATGGGCGACAATAAAGAGCTCATCTCACTGCTTTCGTGCATAAAGACCATCGATCGCAAATATGTGGTTCCCAGGATACGTGATCGTTCCATAATAACTACTGACAGTAAGCAGTATGAGATCGCAAAGGAATCGTATGGTGACCTTATGGACGTCCAGCTTGTAAAAGGGGCCGGAGAATTCGTCGATACTGCAAGAGGTTATTCGCATGTTGTGGCAGCAGATGATAAATGCATGATGTTCGATCTTCCTGAGGATATCGATCCCGAGTTTATTACGGATATCAGGAAGGTAGATATGTGGAGTATGGTTCCTGAGGTCGAGATCGCATTTTTTGCAAAGAATCTTTCATCCCTGGAAAGCACAATTCTAATGACTCAGATGCTGCGTTCATCAGGTATCGACTTTCTGGAAGAAATCGATGATATTGAACTTGAGAATCTCAAAGGCACCCTTTCACTGATCGACAGCAGCGGGGATGTGAAAGCGGGATCTGATGATGCTATTGATCGCCTTGTCCGGATCTCTGAACGGATTGATGAATGTGTTTCCAAAGCAATATCAGATGCCAATTCAAAACTTGATTCATGTCTTGAACAAAGCAAACTTACCCTTAGCGGTCAGGACATGCTGAAGGTCATGAACGGCAAGATGGAGATAAAGGACCTGTTTGAAAAGGAGCTTTACCATTCGTATAATGCGGTTGTAAAGGATGCAAAGCAAAGGATAGCTGAAGAGCTTTGTATCGAAAAAGCCGAGCTATTGCTTCTGGAATCATTCTTCTCCGACGAGATTTCACATCCTCTGGAAGTGCAGAATGATCATCTTTATGCTTTTAAGCAGCAGATATTCAATAGGATACAGAGAATGAAGGTTCAGCACAAGTGCAATATTGCGAAGGTCCTATCAGGATATCATGACATCGCAAAAAGGATGGTGCATGAAGCACTTGATTTCGATGTGGGTTTTTCAATAGGGTGCTTTGCCCGGGAATTCGGACTTCAGATGCCTGAACTTATCGAAGGTTCCGGGATCGCCTTTGAGGATGCCAGTAATCTTTTCATAAAGACAAGACATGGTTCTGTGGTCCCTATTGATTATTCGGTTGGTGATACCAGTCAGGATCCCGATGGGAACAAAAGCCGTGTTGTATTATTGAGTGGTGTCAATTCCGGTGGTAAGACCTCTATGCTTGAGCTTGTGGCACAATGCGTAATCCTTGCTCATATGGGCTTCCCGACACCTGCAAAGCGTCTTGAGATCGGTCTGACGGAAGGTCTTTACTATTTCGGTAAATCAAAGGGCACATTGGATGCAGGTGCTTTCGAGACCACTCTTGTTGATTTCTCGGTAGTTGCCGACAAATTTCCGAAGATAGTGCTTGCAGATGAACTTGAATCGATTACTGAGCCAGGTGCTTCTGCAAAGATAATCGGAGGTATAGTTGAGGTTCTTTCAGAGAACAGCAACAGTATGTCCATATTTGTATCCCATCTTTCGGAGCTTATCCTTGAGAATACGCAATGCTCTGTGAGGGTCGATGGAATCGAAGCAAGTGGTCTTGATAGTGACCTCAATCTGGTGGTGGAGAGAACTCCAAGGTACAATTACGTGGCAAAAAGCACTCCTGAACTAATTGTAGAAAGGCTTTCAAGAAGGTCTGATGGTCTCGAGCAGGAGTTTTACAACAGGTTAAAAGAAAAATTCCGGTAAGCCACTGTACTTAAGGCTTACCTGAAAGTTGTAATTTAAGGATCGAACTTAAAGTACGCCTTTTGTACTTTTTATTCCTTCACCTTCGATCTTTACTGCACGTCGAAGTGCATAGGCAAAGGCCTTGAAAAGCGCCTCTATCTTGTGGTGATCATTGAAACCTGTAACAGTTGCATGCAGGTTCATCTTTGAATTCTCTGTAAAAGACTCAAAGAAATGCCTTACAAGCTGAGTGTTCATCTCCCCAACTCTTGGAGATTCGAACTCAGCGTTCATCACAAGGTAGCTACGGCCTCCAAGATCAAGGACCACTTCTGCCAGGGCTTCATCCATAGGTATGCGAGCTTCTCCGAATCTGGCAATACCGTTCTTATCGCCGACTGCCTGTGCAATGGCTTGTCCCAGGACAATGGCTGTATCTTCTATGAGGTGATGCTCATCGACGATCAGGTCACCTGTTGCATCGATCTTCAGATCAAAGTTTCCGTGTCTTGCAAAAGAATTAAGCATATGGTCAAAGAACCCTATTCCGGTATTGATCTTCGCTAATCCTGTACCTTCAAGATCAATTTCCATCCGAATGTCCGTCTCTTTTGTCTTTCGTGCGATCTTTGCATTTCTCATAGTGTTCCCCTTGCCGGTCTGTACTTAAATTTCATCAGTGATGGTATTTATTGCTTCCGTCAATGTGAACTTTTTCTTGTAAAGGGCAGTTCCTACCACAACACCACTTGCACCTGTGTTCCTCAGCGTGACTATATCATCAAGTGTCGTGACTCCACCGGATGCGATGACCGGAATATTGACAGCTTTAACAAGCTCTTCCGTAGGCTTTGGGTCGACTCCACTCAAAAGTCCTTCTGTATCAATGTTGGTGAATAGTATGCTTCCAGCACCCTTTTCTTCAAACGTCGATCCCATCTCAAGTGCTGTATGTTCGGATTCCTTCGTCCAGCCTTCGATGGAAACCTTTCCGTTCTTTGAATCCAGAGCAACATTGATATGCTCGCTTCCGAATTCACTGGAGAGCCTGTTGATCAGTTCGGGATCTTTGAGCGCTGCAGTGCTCAGTATAACCCTATCCACACCGATATCAAGGAGTGCTGCTGCATCATCGAAAGAGCGTATGCCTCCACCTACCTGGATGTATATCCCCCTGGGCTTGCATTCTTCAACGATCCTTTTTATGATGGGGGCATTTGTGCGGGTTCCTTCGATGGCACCGTCAAGGTCGATAAGGTGGAGTGTCTTTGCTCCCTGAGATACCCATTTAAGGGCTACTTCTACAGGGTCGTCAAGGGAAACCATCTCACTGCCCGGAACACCCTGGACAAGCTGGACGCACTTTCCTCTTTTCATATCAACGGCAGGGATTACTTCAAAGCTCATTTTGTAGCCTCTTCAGGGGATCATCCTTTCAATAGGTACTACAAGTATGTCGAAAGCACCTGCTAATTTGAGACGGTTTATGGTGGCAAATATTATGTCCGCATCGACTACGGCATGAACTGCCATGATGTTCTCTCTGGATTCCACTTTCATCACAGTCGGGCCTGCAAGTCCGGGGAGTTCTTCTTTTACGTCATCAAGTTTGTCAGATGGTACGTTCATCATTAGATATCTCTTCTGTTTTGCGTGAAGAACACTTTCAAGAGCTGTCTTGATGTGCTGGATCTTCTCTTCTGCTTCCAGAGTTTTGTGATTGGCTATGAGATATATCGATGAGGTAAATACCTTCTCGATCACCTTCAGGTGGTTCATTACAAGCGTGGTCCCGGAGCTTGAAATATCCACTATTGCATCAGCAATACCTACATGTGGTGTCATTTCACATGCGCCGCTAACCTTTACCACATCAATATTAATGCCAAGGTTCTCGAAATACCTGGCCGTGATAACGGGGAACTCAGTTGCCACTCTCATTCCTTCCAGATCCTGTGCAGATGTTATGTCTGAATCTTCCGGGATGGCCAATACGAGGTCCGCACCTCCGTATTTAAGATCAAGCATCATTTCAACATCGGAATTTGTTTCGGATATGAGGTCAAGGCCGGTGATCCCTACGTCTGCGGCACCGTCCTGTACATATTCGGGGATGTCTGCAGCCCTTGCAAAAAGGAATGTTATTTCAGGGTCTGTGGTCTTTGCGAACAGTTTTCTGTTAGAGCCTCCGAGTATCGGAAGCCCCGCTTCTTTGAACAGCTCAACTGTGGGGTCGTGTAATCTCCCCTTATTAGGTATTGCAATACGTATCATTTGAAATCCTTCTGAAGAACATAGATATCTGTGTTCTTTGTGATCATTGATTTGTGAAACTTTTTTTGGATTAATGTTCTCAAATACATTTATCCTTTATAAGTATTGCATGAGTCAAAAGAAAGTTTGTTCTTTTGTTTATCATTTGATTGTTTGATCGAGCTGTCTGTCTGTCTGTCTGTCTGTCTGTCTGTCTGTCTGTCTGTCTGTCTGTCTGTTCATTCATTCATTCATTTTTACTATAATCCTTTCATACTGACTGTGATAACTCACAGTAATTAAATGAATCCTGGGTAGTAATGATTTTATATAATTTATTCATCTTATAGGCTAATTTCAAAGACCATTTAATTTATATGGATCCCAATCCTGTTCGTCTTAAACTTACTAAAAGAGGCTAAAAATGATACGAAATATCAAAGTTGAACACCTTCACGAGACACCAATCGAGAAGCAGGAGATCGAGCTTGTAGAGAGAAAAGGTATTGGCCACCCTGATAGTATCAGTGACGGTCTGGCAGAGGCTGTGAGCCGAGCTCTCTGTAAAGAGTACATCGACAAGTGCGGTGCAGTACTCCACCACAACACCGATGAGACTCAGATCGTTGCAGGAAGATCAAAACCTGAGTTCGGTGGTGGAGAGGTGATCAAGCCGATCTACACTCTCCTTGTCGGAAGGGCTACCAAGACATTCGATGGTATGGAGATACCTGTCGATGCAGTTGCTCTTGAAGCGGCACGTGACTATGTAAGGAACACTATTGTTGACATGAACATGGAACGTGACATGATCATTGACTGTAAGCTAGGAACCGGTTCATCCGATCTTAGAGATGTTTTCCACAGGGATCACGTTCCTATGGCAAACGATACCTCATTTGGTGTGGGACACGCACCGTTCTCAGAACTTGAGCAGATCGTTTACAATACAGAGAGACAACTTCTTACAGATCTCAAAAAGAAGAAGATTCCCGGAATTGGTGAGGATATCAAGGTCATGGGTCTGAGGGACAAAGATGATATATCCCTTACCATCTGCTGTGGTATGGTGGGCAAGCACATCGATGATATGGACCATTACATCAATGCAAAGGAAGAGATGACTGAATATGTCCTTGACCTTGCCAGCAAATACACCGAGAGGAATGTCTTTGCTCACATCAATACCGCAGATGATGTTGAAGGTGGATGCGACTGTGTATTCCTTACTGTTACAGGTACCTCCGCAGAGATGGGTGATGATGGTTCAGTAGGACGTGGAAACCGTTCCAACGGTCTTATTACTCCAAGCAGGCCAATGAGCATGGAAGCAACAAGCGGAAAGAATCCGATCAACCATATTGGAAAGATCTACAACCTTCTTGCAACACAGATGGCAAGGGATGTCGTAAGTGCAGTCGATGAGCTTAGCGATGTCCATGTAAAACTGCTTTCCCAGATCGGACAGCCTATTGACCAGCCACTGGTCGCAAATGCCCAGATCATCCCTGAAGAGGGTGCAAACTTCGCTAACATAAGGTCTGAGGCAGAAGTTGTGATCGACGACTGGCTTGATAACATCACCAAGATAACTGATATGGTCATCAAAGGTGAGCTTGATACCTTCTGAGAAGTATCTTAATATACTAAATTAGTGCCTTATAAGCGGGAAGTTGAGGTAATTATAGCTTCTACCGCTATTTCTTTTTATTTTTGTATCTGAACTTCATTTCTTTTTGTACTTTAGACCAACTTCCGGTAGTTTTACCATGATATATCCCTGTTATCTGCTATTATCTTGCCTAAACGGCGAAAAGAATAAGTATTATTATGCCTATGGAGGGGTTGCATCTCATGTTTATGGGGTGTAAGGATGCTGTAATCAGCAGAAGACCCGCCTTAACTCAGTGGTAGAGTGCGCGGCTGTAGTATGGTTCATGCGACTTGTCGCACATACCGCGCAGGCACCGCGATGTCCCCGGTTCGAGTCTGGGAGGCGGGATCAATCTTCCTATAAGCTCAAAAGAGTTATATAGGTGGATGATTATTAGGGTGTGCTCATAGCAGCAATCAATTGCAATGTCCGAATAGTGTAGAGGCCTATCATGGAGCCCTGTCGAGGCTCCGACCCGGGTTCGAATCCCGGTTCGGGCGTACTAATTTCCCGGCATTTTTCTGCCGGTAAAAATTTCTAATTTTTACAAATATTTATCAACTTTGAGCTAATATTCGCAATTCCAGTCCCTCTTATAGTTATTTCCCAAAAGCATATTCGCAGATTGCGTTTTGTTTTAAATAGAAAACTTAATGTAGTATGAATATTTCTTGGGTAACATTAATATATTTGTATGAGGTACGCGTACTTCCGATTGTATTGTGAAAGTGATCTAATGGCATACAAAATAGTAGAGAAACGTCAGTTGGTGCCGGATGTGCACCTGATGAACATCGAGGCTCCTGATGTGGCTGCGGCTGCAAAACCCGGTCAGTTATTATTCTTCGTATTGATGAAGAGGGCGAAAGGATCCCTCTGACAATTGCAGATTATGATGTAGATAATGGTTTTGTTACAATTATCTTCCAGGAAATGGGCAAAACGACAAAACAGCTTGCTAAAATGGCTTCAGGTGATGTGCTTCAGGATTTCGTAGGTCCTCTGGGTAAAGCATCCGAGATTGAAGATATCGGTACTGTTGTGCTTGTTGGTGGCGGAGTTGGTATTGCTCCTATTTATCCTCAGGCAAAGGCATACCGTGAGATTGGTAACAAGGTCATTTCCATAATTGGCGCACGCAGCGAGAACCTGCTTATTCTTGAAGATGAAATGAAGGCTGCAAGTGATGAAGTCCTGGTGGCTACGGACGATGGTTCCAAAGGCCATCATGGTTTTGTGACAGATCTTGTCAAGGAACTTCTTGACAGTGATGAGAAGATAGACAGGATAGTTGCCATTGGTCCTCCTGTCATGATGCGCGCTGTTGCCGGGGTTACTGATCCTTATGATGTTGAGACCATTGTAAGCCTCAATCCGATCATGGTTGATGGTACCGGTATGTGTGGTGGCTGTCGCGTTAGTATTGGTGGTGAGACCAAATTCGCATGTGTGGACGGCCCGGAGTTCAATGCAAAGGACGTAGACTTCAATCTACTCATGAGCCGTCTTTCCCTTTATCGCAAAGAAGAAATGGAAGCTCTTGATAGTTCCAAAAAAGGCTGTGGGGATGAGTGTAAATGTCAGTAATGCAGGAAATGCCTGAACAGCCTGCTGAAGCACGTATACACAACTTCGAAGAGGTTGCATTAGGTTATACGGAGGAACAGGCTATCCTTGAGGCAGAACGCTGCCTTGAGTGCAAGAAACCACAATGTGTGGAAGGATGCCCTGTTAACATCGATATCCCTGGTTTCATTTCGAAAATGAAAGAAGGCAAATTCATTGAAGCAGTCGGTGTCATCAAGAATACTAATACACTTCCTGCGGTTTGTGGTCGTGTATGTCCTCAGGAAGAACAGTGTGAAAAGCTCTGTGTTCTTGGTAAGAAGAGCGATCCTATCTCTATCGGCCGCCTTGAAAGGTTCTGCGCGGACCGTGAACGTGAAGCAGGTGTTAAAGACCCTGTTGTTGCCGAACCAACCGGCAAGAAAGTTGCTATAGTTGGTTCCGGGCCTGCCGGACTTACAGCAGCATCAGACCTTGCAAAAGCCGGTCACACTGTAACCATATTCGAAGCATTACATGAAGCAGGCGGAGTATTGATCTACGGGATCCCGGAGTTCAGGCTTCCAAAGGCTATTGTGAAGGAAGAAGTTGAATACATAATGAAACTTGGAGCTGAGCTTAAAGTGGATTATGTCATTGGCCGCATAAAGACCCTTGACCAGCTTGAGGAAGAGTTTGATGCTGTATTCCTTGGAACCGGTGCAGGCCTGCCAAAGTTCATGGGTATAGAGGGAGAGAACCTCAATGGTGTCTACTCTGCAAACGAATTCCTGACACGGGTCAACCTGATGAAAGCCTACCGCTTCCCTGAATATGAAACACCTATCAAATGCGGCAGTCATGTTATCGTAGTAGGCGGAGGTAATGTCGCAATGGATGCAGCACGCAGTGCCTTAAGGCTTGGTGCTGATGAGGTAAGCATTGTGTACAGGCGCAGTGACGAGGAACTTCCTGCAAGGCGAGAGGAGATCGAGCATGCAAAGGACGAAGGTATCGTCTTCCGGCTCCTTGCCAACCCTGTCCGCATTCTTGAAGGCGAGAACATGACCGTCAATGGTGTGGAATGCATAAAGATGGAGCTTGGTGAGCCTGATGAATCAGGACGCAGGCGCCCTGTGGAAGTTGAAGGTTCAGAACATGTGGTCGATGCTGACATTGTCATCATGGCTATCGGAACTTCACCTAACCCTATCATCTTCGACGGTTCAAAAGGTCTCGAGGTAACTAAATGGGGTACAATGGTTGTGAACGAGGCAGGTATGACCTCACTCGAAGGCGTTTGCGCAGGTGGGGATGCTGTGACCGGTGCGGCTACTGTCATCAGTGCCATGGGTGCAGGCAAACTGGCAGCACAGACCATCAACGATTACCTTTCAAAATAAAGGCAATTTAAAAGCAGGTCCTGGGGACCTGCATTCTATCTTTTTCATTTTGTTCCTATTTTATTATGTTTCATCAGTGGCATGGTTTTGTCACGGAAGTATTTATGAACACCAACTCCTATTTTTATTACAATGCACTTAAAAAAGGCCGATTCTCAAATGCATAAAGCCCCTTCTAAAAACAACAAAAAGAATACAAGAGGCAGTAAAAAAACCTTCAGAAAACCTGCAGGAGACAAACATCCTGTTATATTCTGGTGCAAGGGATGCAATGTACCTCTTATCAAAGCGGAATGTGGGTCTTGTGGCGGAGATGTGCTTGAAGTGAAACTTTCCGGGACCGGTGATATCCGTTTCTGCTCTCCTTACGAACGTGAAGTGCTCGGTAAACTGCTTCTGTCTGGATACTGCTGTGATCCCATTGGAGAACATATGGTCCTTTTGAACAAGATCCCTGGCGATGACAAGACAGATGAGGTTATCGTTGACGGGCTGAAGATAGGCATACTGTTCTATGATATGTATCAGATGGGCTACCGGTTCGAGCCATCTGAAATTGGTGCACAGTTGCTCCATGCACTGACCGATAGCAAGACAGTTGTCCTGAAAAAAGCAGGTTCCCATCTAAACGGTAAAAAAGTGAAGGCCGGAGTTGTGGAAAGCTATAGCAGCGATATCAAAAAAGGGGACCCTGTAATTGTGGTTTCCGGCAAACTGGTGGGATTCGGGATCGCTTTATGTGATAGTGCTGATATGGGCTGTACCGGGGGTCCGGTGGTAAGGGTAAGAAAGGTCATGAGCGATAACATGACATTGAATCCGAAGGTCTCCTCCATGGATGATGTTGTAAAGGCCAACCTGCCTCATCTCAGGCAGCTCGGTAAGAATGCAATGAACACCATCAAGGGTATTGCGAACCAGAAAGAATACCGTGATCTTCAGGTTCATGTTTCTTTCAGTGGGGGCAAGGATAGTCTTGTGGTACTGGACCTTACATTGAGTGCCCTTAAGAACAGGGAAGTAAGTGCTTTTTTACTGAACACCGGGATCGAGTTTCCGGAAACTGTGGATTTTGTCCATGGATATTGTGAAGAACGTGGTATCGAACTTACCGAAGCAAAAGCAGAAAATGCCTTCTGGGACAATGTTGAGAGCTTTGGTCCTCCTGCAAAGGATTTTCGCTGGTGCTGCAAGGTCTGCAAACTTGCTCCTGCTGGAAGCGTGATCGACGACTGCACCAGGGAAGGTGGGGTTTGCCTGACCATTGACGGGAAGCGCAGATATGAGTCATTTTCCAGGGCCAATATTGCTGCCAGTGAGAAGAATCCCTTTGTTCCTGACCAGCTTAACATCTTCCCTATACGCGACTGGCGTGCAATCGAGGTTTGGCTTTACATACACTGGCGAGGGCTGGAATATAATCCTCTCTACGACATGGGTTTTGAACGTGTGGGCTGCTACCTGTGCCCTGCGGAACTTTCTGCAGAGTATGAAAGGTTGCGTGAATTACATCCGGATATGTATGAAAGATGGAATGGTTATCTCCTTAAGTGGGCACGTTCCCGTGGTCTTTCCGATGAATATGTGAAACATGGGTTGTGGCGATGGAAGGAGCTACCTCCCAAAATGGTTCTTCTTGCTAAGGAGCTTGGAATTGATACGAAGCAGGTCCGTGTAGATGAGGATTTTGGTATAGTTCTGACTTCATGTTTCTCTCCCTGCAGGGAAGGTGGTTATACTGTTGAGGCGAACGTAAGTGGTATACTTTTGAGCGAAGCTGCCGCGGTAATGAACATACTTGGGTCAACTGTTTTTTCAGAGGATCTCGGTATGCTGCTTGTCAGGAACGGAGCATATTCGGTAAAGTTCTTTTCATCCGGAAGCCTTAAGGTCACTGCAGGGTCGGAAGAAGATTCCAGGGAACTTCTCAAAAGTACGGCAGAGCAACTGATGCGCGTTAATAAATGTACAGAGTGCGGAATCTGTCTGAAGGTCTGCCCTGTGGATGCTATTACTCTCGGGTCTGAAAAAGGAAATCTTTACATTAGCGATGAATGCATACGCTGTGGGAAATGTACTGAAGCATGTGTAGTCCTGAAATATTCGGACAGGCTTCTCTCAGATGTTCTGAATCTAAGCGGAAAATCTAGATGAAGGGCTTCTTTTGAGTGAATTATTAATAGTGTAGCGCAGTTTTATTATATGCTTAATAATATTATTATTTGTTAAAAATACTGTATGTGTGTCCCATGGTCACGGATATATCTAATGAGCTGTCCCGACAGATAGGTTCCAGGTGGAAGTTTTTCATAATCATAGCTCTGGTCATACTCTTTTCCATATTCGTTTACATTTTGCTGCCACTTGCTGACGGTATCCTGCTTGGTCTTGTTTTTGCATATATAGCACGTCCGATCTATATGTTGATTCAGAGGAAACGCCATCTAGGTGCTTTTGTTGCCACGATGTTCATTGTGGCACCTATCATCCTTATACTTGGTATGGGTATTATTGAGATTGCCAACCAGATTGTCTGGATAGCTGAAAATCAATCCTTTGTTGTTGATTCTCTGTTCGATTTTATACGCAGTCTTAATATTCCGGAGGCATATTATGAGCGGATTCAGCAGACGATATGGGATTCATCACTTTCTATCCTTCCTCTACTTGGGAATCTGGTTTTCGTTTCCTATGCCCGGGGAATTGCCATGTTTGTGATAAATCTGATGATAGCGATCTTTGTATGTTATTTCCTTCTTGCAGATGGTGATGCTCTTTACCGTTCATTGCTGAGGGTTGTACCGGATGGCAACCAGTCTGTTGTTAAAAGGTACATACATCACATGGACGTTATACTGGGTGGCATTTTTATTGGTAATGCGTATGCTGCACTTTCAGTAAGTACACTTTCTGTGATCGTTTTCTATGCATTTGGTCTCTCACATGTGCTTGCGTTGGCTACCCTCATCTTTATTGCATCTGCGGTACCCATGTTTGCCGGCTATATGGTACTGGTTGTCCTTTCAATTATACGCTATTTCAGTCTTGGGCTGGAAAGTGCCGTGGTATTCTTTGTTGTATGCTCGATCGTAATCTACGTGCCACCTGAGCTTTTCCTGCGCCCTTATCTGGCAAGTGTAAAGTCCCATATTCATCCGTTCCTTATTTTTCTTGCATTCCTTGGTGGTGCTTTTGTAGGTGGGATTGCCGGTTTCTTTGCAGCACCTATACTACTGGGTTCCATAATAGCAGCTTATAAGGTATATGTGGAAAACCTTGAGAAAGCTGAAGCTGAGCAGGTGGAAGCACCAGTTCCTGTCGAAGAATAATTTATTTTAATCATCTCCCATTCTATTTTCTAAAAAGTTTAGTTGAAAAAGGTTAATAAGGATTGGTTTAATTAAAGCACAGGATTATTTAACCGGTGAGATCATGCAGTTATTACTTATCCATTCTGATTACATAGAATACGAGGTAAAAAAGAGCACTCCTGTTGCTGAGAAGATAGAGGATTCCTTCAGGCAGGGTCGTCTTGAGGAAGCACTTACGGCATTCATGGCCGTTGAGAGCTTTGATGAGGCCGATACGCAGCAGGTAGTAGAGCGTGCAGTGGCTGAGATCGAGAAGGTCGCAACCCAGGTAAAGGCTGAAAGTGTGATGCTATATCCTTATGCACACTTAAGCTCCGATCTTTCTTCTCCTAAGGTTGCTGTATCAGTTCTCAAGAGCATCGAAAAAGAACTTTCTGGCAAGTACAATGTCATGAGGGCACCATTCGGCTGGTATAAGGCTTTCAGCATTAGCTGTAAAGGTCACCCTTTATCAGAGCTTTCACGTACTATCAGGCCGGAAGGATCTGCTTCCTGCGGTGAAGCGTTGGTTGTTGAAGAGGAAAAGGAAGAAGTTGTCTCAGAAGCACTTAAAGCAGAGGACACTGCTAAGTCTTACTGGCGCATCCTTACTCCTGATGGTGAGCTTCATAATGTTGAAAGCTTTGATTTTACCGGCTATGACAATCTCAGGAAGTTCGTGGACTATGAGATCACAAAGAACAGGAACATTGACAAGGCACCACCACATGTTGAGCTGATGCGCAGGCTTGAGATCGCGGATTATGAGCCGGGTTCTGATTCAGGTAATATGCGGTATTATCCAAAGGGAAGGCTGATGAAATCTCTTATCGAGAATTTTGTTATCGATGAGTCTGCAAAGATGGGTGCAATGGAAGTTGAGACTCCTCTGATGTATGACATGAACCATCCTACTCTGAAGAAGTATCTCGACAGGTTCCCTGCTCGTCAGTATTCGATTGAGTCTGATAAAAGACATATGTTCCTCAGGTTTGCTGCCTGTTTCGGCCAGTTCCTGATGAACCATGATATGACTATCTCATACAGGCATCTGCCACTCAAGATGATCGAGCTTACCCGATACAGCTTCAGGAAGGAACAGCGTGGTGAGCTCGTAGGTCTTAGGAGGCTGCGTGCTTTTACAATGCCGGATATGCACACCCTCTGCTCTGACATGGAAGGTTCTGTGACCCAGTTCGGTGAACAGTACAGCATGTGTATTGATACCCTGGACAAGATCGGTATCGATGTAAGTGATTTTGAGGTAGCTATACGCTTTACACGCGACTTCTACGAGAACAATACTGACTTTATAACAGATCTTGCAAAAAAGGTTGATAAGCCTGTCCTTGTGGAGATGTGGGATACAAGGTTCTTCTACTTCGTCCTTAAGTTCGAATTCAATTTTGTTGATGCCATAGCAAAGGCAAGTGCATTGTCTACCGTACAGATCGATGTGGAAAATGCTGAGCGCTATGATATAACTTACATAGATTCAAACGGTGAGGCGCAGCACCCTGTTGTACTTCACTGCTCTCCAAGCGGAGCTATCGAGAGGTGTATCTATGCACTTCTTGAGAAGGCAGCAATGGATTCAGAGGCCGGCAAGGTTCCGAACCTGCCTGTATGGCTCTCTCCTACGCAGGTCCGTGTGATCCCTATTGCTGAGAGGCATATGGACTTTGCCAACAAGGTCGCAGATACTCTCCGGTGCCGTGTGGACATTGATGACCGCGAAGAGACCGTCGGTAAGAAAATCCGTGATGCTGGTCGTGAATGGATCCCATACGTAGCAGTTATTGGTGATTCAGAGGTGGAAAGTGGTAAGGTCAATGTGACCATACGTGCTCAGTCCGAACCAAAGAAGCCAAAGAAGGTGGAAATGACTTCAGAAGAGCTCAATGAGCTTGTCCTGTCAGATATCGGAAACATGCCGTACCGTAGCTTACCTCTTGCAAGGTTGCTTTCAATGAGACCAAAGTTCCTCTAAACAAGTTAGCGACAAAGTTTGCTAATAGTTGATTGGTTAGTAACAGAAAAGAACTCATGACTGGAAATAATGATGACGCCTGTGCGCAGATATATGTCTACGGCAGGGTTCAGGGTGTATATTTCAGGGGTTTTACCCAAAAAGTGGCGTCAGCGCTTGGTCTGATTGGATATGCCCAAAATCTTCCGGACGGGAGTGTGAAGATCATTGCACAGGGAAAAAAGGCTCTTATATTCGAGCTGCTGGAAAACCTGCGAATAGGACCTGAGCTTTCAAGTGTTGAGGGTATCGATCTTAACTGGATCGTTCCTTCGGATGAGTTCACTGAATTCTTTATCAAAAGATGAATTGTTGCGCCAGTTCTGCAGTTTTCTGTAACTATCCTGCAGCCTTTCTACATTTTATTAACTATTATATAGCTGGTATTTTGCTTCCACGGTTGTCTGAACCTCTCTGAACATAAATAATAGTCTTCTTTAGTGACCGGTCTCTTCAAAGATTTCGTATTCAGTTTCAGCAAGTTTCTTCTCGATCTCTTCGATGTCAAGTATTTCTTTTAGCTCTGACAGGCATTCCATGCAAATGTGGGTGTGTCCGACAATGCGACCTTCTGCGACCTCTTCCCCATATTCGCCTTCAACTCCTGCTTCTACACAAACCTTTCCACAAAAGATGCATCCCATGTTCTACCACTCCTTGATGGATCTTTCACCCCTCCATCTGCATAAAGTTTAATTAATGTCCATATATAACGTTATCGATATATGTGGTAATTGCTTTTTATTTTCGTGGAATGCTTATTTAGGTTTGAGTTTTAATATCATTGCTTAATGTCAGTAAATGATAAAAGTGGAAATGTTTCGGTGAAAAGGCCCGGCTTGAAAGCACCTTTCTTTGTATATCAAAAAAAGCTTGAAATGGTTGAGGATCTTCTAACTGAACTCCTTGAATGTTCTAATAATGGGGATGTTATAATTGTTGAAGGAAAAAGGGACATTATCTCTTTGAGAAAATTAGGTTTCTCCGGGGATATTGAGATTGCAACTCATCGTCCACTTACAGAGGTTACATCAAAGGTCGTTGATAGTGGTAAAAGGGCAATAATTCTGACTGACTGGGATCGTCGGGGTGACCTTCTGGCTTCAAAGATTTCG
>JBNJIC010000010.1:0-23517 GCA_051749005.1 Halobacteriota archaeon
TAAGCACATAAAATTATATCATGAGTTGTAAGTTCATGGGGGTATAAATTGGGGGATAATAATTTGAACATACATAGTTCTGCAAAGATATACGGATCCAGCACCATCGGAAATGATTCAGTAATACTTGAGAACGTTATAATCGGATATCCTGAGCACAGCATCCTCTCAGAAATAATTGAGAGCGGGAAAAACATCGAAGATTCTGATTTTAATGGATGTGAGGTCGGTGAGGGATCTTTCATAAGACCAAACACAACCATGTTCAGTAATGTCCGGACAGGAAGCAACTTCAGGACAGGACACAACTGCATGATACGGGAGAACACTATCATAGGTGACAATGTCCTGATAGGGACCAATGTGATCATCGACGGTAATGTTAACATCGGAAACAATGTCAGTATCCAGGGTAATGCCTATATTCCCACTCATGTGACAATCGAGGACAATGTATTCATTGGTCCATGTGCAGTACTTGCGAACGACAAGTATCCGATCCGTAAAGAATACAATCCTGAAGGACCTGTCATTCGAAAAGGTGCATCAATTGGAGCAAATGCGACTATACTACCAGGAGTTGAGATTGGAGAGGGTGCATTCGTGGCAGGTGGTGCACTGGTAACAAAAAATGTCCCCCCATGGAAACTTGCAATGGGTTGCCCTGCAAAAGTACGTGAACTGCCACACGAAATGTTTTCACTTAATAGAATATGATAGATAAAACAAACGGTAACACAGGAGCTATACAATGATCCCAATGGCAAAGCCCGACATTGGAAATGAAGAAATAGATGCGGTATCCGAAGTACTTGCATCAGGAATCATCGCCGAAGGTAAGCGTGTTGCAGAATTCGAATCTGCTTTTGCTGACTATATAGATGCAGATCATGCTGTGGCTGTAAACTCCGGAACAGCAGCCCTTCATACAGCATTGCTGGCACATGGGATCGGAAAAGGGGACGAGGTCATTACAACATCATTCAGTTTCATAGCAACTGCCAACAGCATTACGTATAGTGGCGCAAAGCCAGTATTTGTGGATATAGAACCTGAAACATTCAATATCAATACTGAGCTTATAGAAGAAAGCATAACCAGAAATACAAAGGCATTGATGCCCGTACACCTCTACGGCCACCCGGCAGAGATGAAAACCATAACTGAAATTGCAGAGGACCATGACCTTGCAATTATTGAGGATGCATGCCAGGCTCATGGTGCAACCTACAATGGTAATAAGGTAGGATCTTTCGGAACCGGAGCTTTCAGCTTCTACCCAACAAAGAATATGACCACAGGAGAAGGTGGGATTATCACCACCAATGAGACTGAGATCGCAAGAAAAGCTAGAATGATACGTGCACATGGTTCACAGGAACGTTACCTGCATGAGATGATAGGATATAATTTCAGAATGACAGATATTGCTGCTTCTATCGGGCTGGTCCAGCTTAAAAAAGTCGAGGGATACAACTCTGCAAGGATGAGAAATGCGTCAATGCTGTCAAAAAAACTGAAAGACATAGAAGGAATAACGGTCCCAACTATCAGAGAAGGCTGCAAGCATGTTTTCCACCAATATACAATAAGGGTCAGCAATCGTGATGAATTGGTCACGAAACTAAAGCAGAATGATATCGGCACTGGTATATATTACCCGATACCAATACATAAGCAGCCGATATATATCGAAAAAGGATACAAGTATGGGCTTCCGGTATGTGAAAAAGCAGCTAAAGAAGTTATATCGTTACCAGTACATCCGGGTGTTTCAGAGCAGAATATTGAACAAATAATTGAAAATGTTATTCTGGGAGTAAAGTAAAATGATGCGTGTAGGAGTCATCGGAGTAGGTGCCATGGGGCAGCACCACGTAAGGATCTACAGTGAAATGGAAGGAGTCAGACTTGTTGGTATATCTGATGTCGACAGATACAGGGTCGAAGAAATAGCAGAAAAATATGACACCAAGGCCTACATTGATTATAAAGAGCTATTAAAAGAAGGACTCGATGCAGTAAGCATTGTTGTTCCGACCACACTCCACAAAGATGTTGTATTGGATGCTATAAATGCAGATACCAATGTACTTGTTGAAAAACCCATTGCTGATACCCTTGAAAATGCAGATATAATGATAGATGCTGCTGATAAAGCAGGAGTAATCCTTATGGTAGGACAGATCGAGAGATTCAATCCTGCAACAACAAAGATGAAAGAGATAATAGATAGCGGATTGCTTGGAAAAATAGTATCTATTTCTACAAAGAGAGTTGGCCCTTACAATCCGAGGATAAGGGATGTGGGAATTATTCTCGATCTCGGTGTACATGACATCGATGCTATAGCATACATGTACGGCACTGATGCCTCAGAAGTCTACGCTATTGCAGGAAGGGACATCCACTCAAAAGAAGACCATGCATCCATTATGCTCAGATTTGGCAAGGAACAGGCAGGTGTTGTTAACATTAACTGGCTTACCCCTCATAAAGTGAGAAAAATGGAAGTAATCGGAGTAAATGGAGTTGGATATCTGGACTATGTCGATCAAACTGTTACCATTCACGATGAAAAATGGATAAGGAATGCAAAGGTGGAGAAGGCTGAACCACTTCAAAAAGAGCTTGAACATTTCATAACGTGTATAAGGGAAGGAAAAACACCACTGGAATCAGGCATTGATGGAAAGCATGCACTGGAAGTTGCACTTTCAGCTATAGAATCTTACAATAGTGATAGTATAATCAAGATCGACTGAATTTTTTCTAGATCAGTCCCAATTTTCTTTTTTCAATCCACCGTATTCTTGTATATCGATATCTCTTAGCAAATAATATAACGAAAATACTGGAAAAATTACTAAAAATATAAACATAAGTTGAGAAAATATGGCAGAGGATCAAATACCTCTGCCACGTTTTACAGTCAGGAATAGGAAGATAATGAAAATTATCAGAACCATGCTCTGACTCAGGGTTTGATCTTTGTTATCATTGATACCAGGATCCTCTGAAGAAACTTCATCAACGGAAAGATCCGTTCCTGATGACCCCAGCTTTTCCGTAACCGCAGTTATTGCAAATGGTGAGAAGCCAGGAGTTTCTGCTTCAAAATAGCTATATTGATTATCTTCGCCAATATAAATCGTAGAAAGCCGGTTCCATTTCTCACTACTATAACGATATAATGCAACGCTTGATGCTTCAATATCATTTTCAGACAGCCATTCTTTACTTACCCTGAAACCTATAACAGCATCTTCGATTTTGTCATCACCAAATGCAGCATTACCAACCCAGATGTTCATGTTCTGATATACAAAGCCCGGAGCCTGTGAATCTACAAGTGTTGAAGTGCCCTTTAAAACTTCAATGAGCGTACTGATCTGACCTGCATTGCTTACACCCTTGAATTGAATATAGCCAATAGAGGATTTTTCATCACTAAATTCGTATCTCGACAACTCCCCTGCAACCACATTGGAAGTAGCACCATCTTTCACAAAAATATTCTCAAAAGCTTCATCTGTAGCACCACCACCACCACCACCACTACTTTCGGAGCCGCTACTACCTGTATTTACTCCTGTAGAAGATGGAGGAGATATTGTCACAACAGCATCATTCACAGATATCGAGATCTTTGCGCCACTGGAATTACTTATTATAACATTATCAAGATTCACATCAGACCGGCCCGATCCGGTAGCCTCAAAAACGATCGTTGCAAATCGACCGGGACTTTCCACCTCGTCTTTTCCCAAAAGAACACCATGTGCATAGATGATGCTTCCTGCCCTGTTATCAATAGTACCTTTATTGAAAAGCGTTTCAGCTGAGTTACTAAAAAGATCGCCTTCTGATACACTCTTAACATCGAGTACAGAACCATCAAAATAAAGATCAAACTGCATCCCCGATATAAGCACATCCGGCTCTACATAGACATTAACAACTACCTCAGATCCTACCTCTGTAGACTGATTATCCGGAGAAAGAATAACCAGAGTCTCTGCAGAGACAGGATTTATGATAATGCACAATGTCGTTAGCAATAAAAGAACCACAAGAAGATGACTATACAAAGTGTTACCAGGTGGGCCTGAAAAGCTATTTGTAAAACTATCCTTTAGCAAAGAGTTTACATTCATATTGATCACCACTTACAATGAAAAAATGGTCCCATATAGAATATCTATCTTTTGAATGGAACCACTAGAAGAGAACCTTGAGTTTGAGTGGGGGAATATGTTGGTGGTACAAATGGATAATTTGTTTGTGTTCAGGAATGGTCTCAACGTTCTCTCCTAAGGCAAATTAGAGTACAACTACTTTATAGATAAACCTATCGATAAATAGACGAGTTTTTGCTAAAAATGACTATGTTCCAAAATGTACCATATATATGTATACTAAATATTAATGCCATTGTAATTGAAATCTAAAGCATGAATCCATTCAAGATCATGTGAAAATTTATTCCTTTTTCTTCAGGATAAATTGCTTACAGACAGAACCAGGCAAGACTTTCCTGCCAGCTTTCCCTTTCTTTCTGCAGGTTCCTGATAAAAAGTACCGACATGAGCTACAGCAGTAAATACGCTTTTCAAGTTTGTCCCTGACAACCTTTTCGTGGAGGTCAGTCTCACCCAGTCCACGATGATATTTGTAGTCGTTCCAGTCAGCATAGTACATCTGGCTTGTCAGAGTAGAGACCGCAGGAGGATCCCAGTGATCATAAACCTCACCAACACCCGTAGAACCTGAAGACATCTTTGGAGCAGAGCCCACTGAAGAACTGTTTATAAGATCCACGATCTCTTCTTTAAGCTCCAGCATCATTTCGTCACCCGGTTTTATCCCAAGAGCTCTGTTGATGTATGTTCTTGCACCTTCAAGGTTACCAAGGTTCTTCAGGCAAAGAGAGATATTGTAGTATAAAGGGTAGGGTTTTGCGACCACGCCTATGCTCAGGATCTTTTCATAGAGATCGATAGCTTCCCGGAACCTGCGTTGTTGTTGCAAGAGAAGGGCCATATTGTTCAGTGCATGGACATTTTTAGGTTGCAGCTGCAAGGCCATTCTGAAATAATGCTCTTTCTTTTTAGCATCATTTTCAGACCTGCCAGAGGCAATATACCTCTCTACGACCTTTTTCACATCATCTTTTGTCATCGAATATCCTCAGATATCTTTTTCCTCATAACATACCAGCCCACAAGAGGTGGGACCCAGCACAGGTTTGCCACAATGGTCTCAAGTGCGGTAAAGGTTTGGGTAGTCGGGCTGAAACCATATAAACGTAAAAGCAAAAGACCCAGAGGTACGATAACAATTATTGCAAGGCTTGCAAGCATAACAGGATGACGGACATACCTTCTGAAAGCTCCGGTCCAGTCGCCTTCTTTTCTTTTAAGGAAAAGCATTCCTGAGATATTTGCCCCTATCTGATCACTAAGTGCATAGAAATAAGGAATGTAGAACCCTTCGACGCCATACACATTAACACCTGCAAGGCGGCTGACAAGGTCAATGATCCAGGGAACTGCAAGGCCGAAAAGCTTACCCCACCCATAGGCTTCAGCCATCGTACCTGCACCACCAAGGAGGCGATGGCGTATAGAATAGATCCCTTCAAGTATGCTTTCACCTTCCCCTGCAAGGGTCCTGACCAGCCATTGACCCAAAGGACTTGTCTGGTAACCCTGCATATCAAGGAAAACACCTGCAATAAGACCCATTGCATAACCGGGAAGAGTATATCTTATAAGTTCTTCAAAGCCTTCACTTTCGGGAAGTTGATCCTTGTTGACCATACATATTCAAGGATGTTATTTTTACTAATTATAGATATATGGCGAAGAAACCAGATCAATGATATGCAGGATCAGGTAAAATAAGCACCTATTTTACTGGTAGTTTCCTGAAGCTGACGCTTACCCTTGCTTCATGTTTGTCTATAGTAAATCATGGAGAGGTCAGATTCCTTCCTTCTGAAGTCGACTCGACATCTTCAGAATGGTATAATCCAATGCCAAAAAATAGCTGCTACAGTCAATACAATCAAACCTGTGATCCAGAATCTAAAACTTGCCTTCCAGGATAACTCTATTTCATTTTCCATGCATCTACCTCGGGAATTATAGAGCCATAACTATAAGTTTTTATAAAAACGATGCGGTAGCATTTGAAATGACGAATTCTGATTTCAAATTTTTATACTACCCATTATGGAAGGTGTCCTCCCATATGATTTGGCATTTTTTACATATACAGCGATAATTCTATCGTGGAAAGATATACTTAACTCTGATACTATGATATACTATGATGTGTTTTGCATACATAAGAAAGTAAGATATTTGCAACCTTTATCAATATATAAGCTATTATCTCTTTGAGCCAACCATGTAGGACAATTGTCTTTTCTTTTTAGAGATACGGGAGTATCCAAATAAAGACGTGATCCTTGTAGCCGGTTAAGCAGTGTAAAATGATTGCATTATAGCAGGCTGATAATAGAACATATGAATGCAGATAGATCTTTTTTCAATAAAGAAAAAAAGATATAGTAGCCCGTGAAAACTTATTATATGTTCTAAAGGGGGAATACTATGTCATCAAAAGAAGAACTTCTTGAGGAAGCATATGCATCGCTGGTGGAGATCGATGAAAAAAGGGTATTAAAAGTTGTTGGAGAATGGCTGGATAAAGGATATGAGACAAAGGAAATTCTGGAAAAGTACGCTAAAGCACTTACAGAGGTTGGAAGAAGATTCGAAGAAAAAGAATATTTCCTGTCCCAATTAATGAGCTCAACTTTGATCCTTGATAAAGTGAACAAATTCATTGCTGAAAAACTTGCTGAGAAAGGTATAGCAATTGAAAGCAAAGGCACCATCGTAATGGCAACCGTCAGAAACGATACTCACGATCTGGGAAAGAACATTGCAGCAAGTATGCTAAAGATCGCAGGATTTGATGTTATTGATCTGGGAAAGGACCGCCATACGTCAGAGATAATAGATGCGGCAATTGACAAAGATGCCGACATAATAGCAGTATCATCAATGACTAGCACTACAATGAGGAATCTTGAAGAACTGATCAGATCACTTGAAGAAAAAGGAATAAGACAAAATGTAAAAGTGATAGTCAGCGGGGCTCCGGTTACAAAGGAATATGCCGATTCCATAGGAGCCGATGCTTGCGTCAGAACTGCTACAGAAGCAGTAGAAACTGCTGAAAATTTTATAAATTGAGCTGAATCCGGGGTATCTATATATAGAAAGCACCCTAATTCACAATAGTGATTCACAATAGTGAATCTTTGCGAAAGGAAGTCTGAATCACAATCAAAAAAAATATAACAAAACAAGGAGCCAATAAAATGAGGGATTGTTTTTGTTGAAGAACACAAGGAAAAAGTACAGATAAAGAAAAAGATCGATAATCCAAAGGACAAAGACCTTAGAAAAACAATAGAAGGACTCCCACCTTCTGCAAAGCTTGTCTATAAAGTTCTGGAATACGGCGGCCTCCTGACACAAAAAGAGATTGCTGAACAAAGTTATCTTCCCCCACGTACCATTAGATATGCTTTGGGAAGACTGAAGGAAAAGGATTTCCTGCAGGAAAGATTCTACTTCAAGGACGCAAGGCAAAGCCTGTATGGCCTGAAAAATATCCCCGGACAACAGGTAACAGGTGAAGCATACCCACAGGGAGAATCTGAGTATGCCAATTTATATACCGTTCCGAAAGAGTACGAAGTATTGGCAACATAAGTTCTACTATAGAAAAACGTACCTGACCAACAACCTGTAACCAAAACACAACTGCCAGAACGGTTTTACAACCAGCAAAGAACTCATTGTGAGAACAATGAGTTCAACAATTATTTTAAAATGAATCTTGAATTATTTTTTCGAATCGTAGATCCCTGTTGATCTTAAAACAACAGGAACAAGCCCGTTATATTCAGCTGCAGTCATTATCTTTACATTCATATCATCTGCTACATCCCATACCTCTGCAGTTCTCTCTTTATAGAGAGGATCCCTCAGGAGATGGTGATCATATATAATGAGACCAGGACAACTTTCCCGGATGATACGGATGATATTGTTTATACTGCGTTCAAGGTTTGTCATGTTAAGCAGATAACCAAGAAGATATGTTGGCGGACCATCAAGGATCAATATATCGGGATCCTCATCAATGATCCACTGCGCGTGATCCTCAAGGACCGGACCCTGCAAATCAGAGGTATGAATTAATTTTTTCCCACCGTATTCTACAATTGTGGCAATCACCCACCCTGTCGAAGAATATTCGATCCCGTGGAAAAGCGGACGACTGAAACTTACTCTGGTGTCCCCCACCTCAAACCCCGAACCGTCCGAGAAATGCATATTAGAAGATAGAGGTCCGATCCATTTCTCAGTGGACCAGCGTTCTCTCATTTTGAAGAACCTTTTTCTCCATTTTGAGATCAGTTCTTCCCTACGGCCCTGGTAATCACCAAAATCTTTGGAAAAAGCCAGAGGCAGACATTCCACCGGATCCCTGTACTTTTTCTGGACAGGTGGAGAATACATGAGATCGGTCTTATTGATCCGGCTCATCAATTTTAAAAGATCACGAGAGCGTTCCCACTGAGAATGGTTGATCCACCTGTTTGGGTCCTTGATCCAGAGGTCAGTATTAAGATAGGCATCACATGAGTCTTCATCAAGCATATAATGATCAAAGTGATAGTGGCTGATCACAATATGATCAACTTTCTTCATCTCGTCCCTGATCCTTCCTAAGGCACATTCCAGATAGAAGAATTTCCCGGCATCATTTAGAGGAAAGCTCTTTTGCATGATAGCGGCGCCGGGATCTATGAGTATGCTGGCATCAGGAGTCTTCACAAGAGTGCAGCATGACTTGGCCCCCATTGAATCAAATGCTATTAGATCAAATTCCATTTCTCCGGAGAGTGCCATGTAGATCAAACCATGAACATCAGTTAAGAAGTGATTTAAAGATGTGGTATTTTAAATTATCAATTGAATACTACTTAAAAAATCGTATCCGATGTTCACAATTCATGCGACTAATGTAAACTGGTACAATAGTGACAAAAATAACGGCCTTTGGCTGTAAGTAATTACAAAATGAATGAATGAATGAATGAATAATTTAAATTTAGACAAAATAATCCAATTTCAGAATGTTAATTAAGATGTTGAGATGATGTCCAAAAAAGTAAAATAATACACCAGCCGGGATTCGAACCCGGGTTCGAGCGTTGGCAACGCCCGGTGATAACCGCTACACTACTGGTGTGAAATGAATTTCTTGGTGCCCAGACCCGGATTCGAACCGGGGACAACTGCCTCTTCAGGGCAGCGCTCTCCCACTGAGCTACCTGGGCCTTGAAACCAACCGATAGATGTCTTTTTTTAATATAAAGATATCGGAAGACACTTTTGTAAGATTGTGGTGGGCCCGCGGAGAGTCGAACTCCGGACCTCCGCCATGTCAAGGCGACGTCATAACCATCTAGACCACGAGCCCATTCTGCTTGATTGTTGCCCAGTAAATTATGAACCTGAACAACGCGTCTGTTTCTGTTTTGCTTCGAACCATGTCACCCGAAGCAAACTCCTATAACAGATTTATGGTATAAAAACTTTGTTACCCCTACGGACTTTTGAGTCAATCCTCCCGAATATCTGAGAGATACAAAAATCAGTAATTTTCAACATCAATTGACATTATTTTTGGATTTTTGCCACAAACCGGACATTGAGGGTTTCTGCTCACAGTTATCTCATCGAACCTCATTCCAAGTGCATCATAGTAGATCATGCGCCCTACCAGTGGCTTCCCAAGGCGTGAAATGTACTTCACGACCTCTGTTGCCTGCATAGTACCCACAACTCCCGGGAGAACCCCCATGACACCGGCAGTCCTTGCAGCATCAGTTGGAGGTGACCTTGAAAAGATGCACCGATAACATGGCCCGTCATGAGGGAGAATTGTCATGACCTGGCCCTCGAACATGAAGATACTACCATGGAACAGAGGCTTGTTGTGCAAAACGCATGCATCGTTCAGAAGATAACGGGTGGCAAAGTTGTCCGAACAGTCCACAATGACGTCATAATCCTCAATGAGCTCCTCTATATTATCAGCACTCAGGCGCATTTCATAGGCTACCACCGTGACATCCGGATTGAGCCTCTCCACATATTCCTTTGCAGACTCTACTTTTGGCTTGCCAAGATTTCCTGCATGGATCACCTGGCGTTGAAGGTTGCTCATCTCTACAACATCATCATCTATGATACCAAGTGTTCCGACACCTGCAGCGGCAAGATATTGTATAACAGGTGAGCCAAGACCACCTGAGCCGACACACAGCACCTTTGATTCCAGCAGGCGCTTCTGTCCCTCCTCACCCATTGATTTCATGATAATATGTTTTGCATATCGTTCCTTTTGATCAGAAGTTAGATTCATAAGTCTAATATATACCCACAAATACCTATAAATAAACCGAAGATTTCTGGAACATTTATCATGATTTATAATTGTAATTAAAAACTGTTATATATAGGAACTTTATTTACTGAGGAGACATGGATTCGTTTAATGCAATAATGGTAGCCATATTCCTGCCATTCTTATTTGCCGGGCTCATACCCGTCATGGAAAAGCTGTTAAAACAACGCATAGGCTGGTTTGCAGCAGCCACAGCTCTGGCATCCTTCATACTTATCGGCATGGCAGCGCCGGAAGTTCTTGAGGAAGGGCACATAGTCCAGGGAACAATAGCATGGATACCATCTGCAGGGGTCAACTTCTCGATCTACGCAGACGGACTCGCAATGCTTATCGGATTTATCGCTTCCGGCATCGGCGTCCTGATCATGTCCTATTCCAACGGGTACATGTCCCGTACAGAGGACCTGGTAAGATACTACCAGTATCTGCTCCTCTTCATGGGATCCATGATAGGAATGGTCTTTTCCGCAAATACGATACAATTATTCATATTCTGGGAACTCACCAGTATCACATCGTTCATGCTTATCGGATATTGGAGGCACAAACCCGAATCCATCTATGGTGCCACCAAATCCCTTCTTGTAACTGCGGCCGGAGGACTGGTAATGCTTGCAGGTTTCCTTCTTCTGCGCAGTATAACAGGTTCTTTTGACCTTGCAGTCATACTTAATGACCCGCAAATCATCGACGCAGTCAAACAACACCAGTTCTTCCTAATTACACTTATATTAATATTAATCGGTGCAGCAGCAAAGTCTGCACAAGGCCCCTTCTACATATGGCTTCCGAATGCAATGGAAGCCCCGACACCTGTAAGCGCCTTCCTGCACTCAGCAACAATGGTCAAAGCGGGTATCTACCTCGTTGCAAGGATACACCCAATATTCTCAGGAACAGATGCATGGTTCATACTTGTAAGCGGAATAGGCATCATCACAATGCTTCTAGCAGGATTCCTGGCATTCAGGCAGACCGATATTAAGGGAATACTTGCATATTCCACCATAAGCCAGCTGGCCTACATGATGACCATGTACGGTTACACCACACACCAAGAACCTGGAATTGGTGTTGCAGCTGCAACATTCCATCTGTTGAACCACGCAACTTTCAAGGCCTGTCTTTTCCTTGTTGCCGGTATAGTAGCACACGAGGCTGCAACGCGTGATATACGGAAACTCGGAGGGTTGCGGCGTGAGATGCCAATAACTTTCATAGTGGCGAGTATAGCAGCCCTTGCAATGGCAGGTGTGCCGCCACTCAACGGATTCCTGAGCAAGGAAATGTTCTACGAATCATCCCTTGAGATGGGACATATGCTGGGAGGAGCTTTCACATTAATAATTCCTGCATGTGCAGTCCTTGGTGGTGTGTTCACCTTTGCATATTCCATCAAGCTGATCGATGGAATATTCCTCGGAGAGCGCTCAAAAGAACACCTTCCACACCATATTCATGAAGCACCACTCACAATGCTGATCCCGCCTGCATTCCTTGCAGGGCTTGTAGTGCTTTTCGGAGTGGTGCCATCACTGCCGATACACCACATAATCGAACCTACTGTATCAGGCATTCTCCTGGAAACTGCACACCTGCATGTGAAGCTCTGGCATGGATTCACAACACCTCTGATGATGACCATTGTCACTTTCATACTGGGTATCCTGATATACACAAAGTATGATAGGATCGCAGCCTGGCAGGATAGTTTCAATGAAAAGTTCCCATGGATCAGTGTCAACTACTACTATGACAATGCAGTGGATTCCGCAAAGGACAGAGCGTTTAAATTTTCTTCTTTCACACAACCGGGCAACATCAAGTACTACATTAGCGCAATGCTTCTGCTAATGATAGCACTGGTAGCGGTTCCGGTAATCATTCTTGCCACCACCATAATACCCTCAACATTAAACTTCAGTGTAGCCCCATACGAAGCGATAATCCTGGTATTGTTGGTCGTAGCGGCCCTGGCGGCAGCAGCTCTTCCAAAATACCTGCCAGCCATTATTTCATTATCTGCACTTGGATATGGCGTAAGTCTGCTTTTCATCTACCTGAAAGCACCGGACCTTGCACTGACACAAATATTGGTCGAAACACTCTCCACGATCATATTCCTGCTTGCGATCACAAAGATCCCGCAGAAATACAGGGAAAAGATCACCACGAAGGTGCTTGTCAGAGACATTACAATATCTCTCGCGGTTGCTGCAAGCGTATTCGTCGTATTGCTCAATGCAACACAGGGCATTATACCACCATTCGAATCCCTCTCACACTACTTCATTGAGAACAGCCTCCCTCTTGCAGGCGGTCACAACATAGTCAATGTCATCATAGTGGATTTCAGAGGTTACGATACACTTGGAGAAATATCAGTACTCTGTCTTGCAGCACTCGGTGTATACAACCTTATACACAGCAGGGGTGAGGAACAATGACCACAATAATAACGAAAACAATAACAAAGATATGCATACCTCTGGTGATACTGTTCTCCATATCACTCCTGCTTGCAGGACATAACAACCCCGGAGGAGGTTTTATTGGAGGCGTGATGTTCGCTTCGGTCATTGCACTGATGTACGTAGTGTTCGGACTTAAATATGTAAAAACTTTCTTCAACCCGGACTGGAGCAAATGGTTCGCATTCGGGCTGACCCTGGCATCCATGACCGCATTTGCAGCTATGTTCTTCGGACATAACTTCTTCAGAAGTGCAGTCGAATTTGTCCATCTTCCATTGTTTGGGAAGATCGAACTTGTATCCGCCAGCCTCTTTGATATAGGCGTTTATTTCGTAGTGATAGGATCGCTGCTGTTCATCTTCAAAAATGTAGGTGATGACAATGAATAATACCTTACTTACTATTACGATATCACTCCTTTTCGGCATAGGTACCTTCCTTATTCTAAGAAGGGACATCATAAAAGTTATTATCGGACTTTCCATATTGTCCCATTCAGTGAACCTGCTAATTGTCTCAACTGGATTATTTGATGGTACAAAAGCTCCAATCATAACAGGATCCGGACACGGAGGAGAAGCAACCGGAACAATTTTCAATGATAATCTTGCCGATGGAGTGCTGGCACCAGTGGTCTCCACCTCAACACATGTTGATTTCGTCGACCCGCTTGTCCAGGCACTTGTACTTACGGCCATTGTCATCAGTTTCGCTACAACCGCGTTCATATTGATCCTTGCATACAGGATCTATGAGGAATATGGAACCACTGATATACGTGAGCTCAGGAGGCTGTGGGGATGATCGCAGACATCACGCACCTTCCTATAATAGTCATAGCAGTACCAATACTGATGGCTGCCATAATGCTCTTCTTACGCTCCAATGCAGGATTACAAAAAGGACTGAACATAGCAGTATCTTTCGTTATGATGTTATTCAGTATCATACTTCTCTGGCAGGTCTGGAACGGAGGGATCCAGGTCTATGAGGTAGGCGAATGGGGAAAGTATGGTATCATACTGGTAGCAGACCTGCTCAGTTCAGGAATGGTATTGCTAAGTTCACTGGTTTCATTCCTTGCACTCCTCTACTCTCTGGACTACATTGAAGGTAAGTCATTAAGTTCCAGTTACCATTCACTCTTCAACCTGCTTGTTGCCGGCCTTAACGGAACCTTCCTTACAGGTGACATATTCAACATGTTCGTATTCTTCGAGATATTACTGTTGTCCTCATGTGCACTTGTAGTAGCTAACGAGAAAGGTGGGGTCACCAAAAGCTCCGACAAGATGGAAGCAACATTCAAGTACCTTGTACTGAACATGATTGGTTCCATTGTTATGCTCATAGCAGTAGCATCCCTTTACGCTACTGTGGGAACTCTCAACATGGCAGACATATCTGTCAAGATCAGTGCTATGAGCGCTGCCGGCACACTCCCATGGCACATATACGCCATTGCATTACTCTTCATTGTCGTTTTCGGAAACAAGGCAGCTATATTCCCAATGCATTACTGGCTTCCTGATGTACACCCAACTGCACCATCACCTATCAGTGCAATGCTTAGCGGTGTTATGATCAAGGTTGGTGCCTATGGAATGCTCAGGGTGTTCTTCCTTATCTTCAAGGATGCACTTTTCCTGCTACAGCCTATCATCATATTCCTTGCACTTGCAACGATCATCATCGGAGCAGTATCCGCAGTCGGACAAAAGGACGTCAAAAGACTGCTGGCTTACTCAAGTGTCAGCCAGATAGGATACGTCTTCCTTGGGATCGGCTTTGGTACAGTATATGCACTTGCAGCATCCCTCGTGTTCCTTGTGAACCATGCAATTGCAAAGTCAATGTTGTTCCTTACCTCAGGAGGAATTATCCACCACGCAGGAACAAGGGACATGACCAAAATGGGTGGAATGATGAAGACAAGTCCGGTAATGAGCGTGGCCTTTCTGATAGGTGCCATGTCAATTGCAGGACTTCCCCCGATGGGAGGGTTCATCGCAAAGTTTGTGCTCTTTGATGCGGGACTTCTTTCAGAGTATTATATACCCATCGCCATAGCCCTGTTCTTTGCAGTCTTCACCCTGTTCTACATGTTCAGGGCGTGGCTTCTGATGTTCTGGGGTGAGATAAGGGATGTGGAAAAATACGGAGAATACTCTTCACACGGACCATCCTACATGATAGTAATACCAATACTGACACTTTCGGCGCTGGCATTCGTATTTGGAATCTATGCCGAACCGCTTATCGTCCTTTCACAGACTATCGCAGAACAACTGATCGATCCGCAGCCATACATTGATGCGGTTATGACGAGGGTGGTAAGATGAAACGATATTTCATTTACTCAGTAGCTCTTGGACTTATCTGGTGTTTTGTCCATGGTACAATAAATGTTACAAACTTCCTGGTGGGACTTGTACTAGGTCCTTTCGTGATATATCCCTTCAGAGAACTATACGATTTCACAAGGAAAAAATCCTATGCTAACACCATACAGAAGATACCAAAACTGCTGAAGTTCCTATCAGTCCTTCTAATAGAGATCATAAAAGCTAATATCATGGTTGCAAAGATTGTCCTCAGCCCTAAACTTAACATAAAACCTGGAATTGTTGCAGTACCAATCCGCACAGAGACTGACACAGGCATAACTGCTATTTCCAACACGATCACCCTGACCCCCGGAACACTTACAATTGATGTTTCAGATGACAGAAAAGTACTTTATGTACATGCGATCGATGCATCTGACCCGCAGGATGTACGTTCATCAATAAGGGAAAAACTTGAAAAATATGTACTGGAGGCATTCGAATGAATTTATTACTGCTTGACATTGCACTCACATTCATGGCCATAGCCATTATACCATGCATATACAGGATCATCAAAGGACCAACTATACCTGATCGCGTGATCGCTGTGGATGCCATGACAATAGTTATGGTTGCCATGCTAGGTATTTACTCATACATACAGGAATCTGTGTTCTTCATGGATGTCGCGCTTGTACTTTCTATAATCTCATTTGTTGGCACGATCACCATATCCAAGTATCTTGATGAAGGGGTGGTCTTCTGACAGTTTTAGATATTGCGCTCGATTTAATAAGTAATATACTTCTGATCATCGGAATATTCTTCGTGTTCCTTGGAATGGTAGGACTCCTTCGACTCCCGGATGTCTACAACAGGCTTCATGCAACTACTAAGATAGGTACACTTGGAACATTTGGAGTAATGCTGAGCATCCTGGCAAAGGTGGGATTTAGCCCAATGGGCGTAAAGGCCATAACAGTCGGTCTGTTTCTGATGCTGACAGCACCTGTTGCAGCCCACATGATAGGAAGAGCTGCACACAGACATGGTGTCGGCCTCTGTAAGGGATCAGTCATCGATGAGTATGGGAAGGACTGCGAAAAGGAATCTTGTCCCATAGGTCACTTAAAATAAGTAAAGTATAGTAACCATCAGGATTAACATGAATAAAAGAACCCTGGTCATCAGGAGCAGTGATAAGGACTTTGAAACGGGACTTTCCCGAGCCTCCGAGATCATCAGAGAAGGAGGTACTGTCGCCTTCCCTACAGAAACAGTATACGGGCTTGGTGCTGATGCATTGAACGCCAATGCAGTACAGAGGATATTCGAGGCAAAAGGAAGGCCTGCAGACAATCCACTCATAGTGCATATTGCCAAAAAGGAACAGTGTTCAGAGCTTGCAGAAGATATACCTTCAGATGCACTCAGGCTTATGGAAAGGTTCTGGCCAGGCCCCCTAACACTTATTCTCAAAGCAAAGAACATCGTTCCTGAAGTAACTACAAGCGGACTTGAAACCGTGGGACTGAGAATGCCCGAAAATCCTATAGCTCTTGAACTTATCCGAAGATCTGAAAGGCCGATTGCAGCACCCAGTGCTAACACATCGGGAAGCCCCAGCCCAACAAATGCGGAGCATGTCATCCAGGACCTTGAAGGTAAGATCGATGCCGTTCTGGACGGAGGAACAACCGAGATAGGAGTTGAATCCACTGTTGTTGATATGACAGGAAGTATACCAACCATACTGCGACCCGGGCACGTAACTGCTGAAGATATAAGGAAATGTATCGGTAAAGTGAAAATAGGATATAAGGACAGGACCCTTGATGAAGATGAGATTGCACGCTCACCAGGTATGAAATACACCCATTATTCACCAAAAACCACGGTCCTCCTTATTGAAGGTGATATGGAAAGTGTACGAAAAGCAATAAATAAAGCAGTTTATGACTCTCACATTCAAGGCAAAAGAACAGGCCTTCTTGTGACCGAGGAAACAGCGAAGTTTGTCAAAGCTGATGAGATATATTCACTTGGAGAAAGGAATGTACCAGCACAGGCAGCCCGTAGTATATTTATGGGTCTGCGACATCTTGATAGTAAGAAAGTGGACCTCATCGTGATCGATGGGACGCTGAATAAGGAAGGTATCGGAGCAGCGGTCTTTAATCGTTTGAGAAAAGCAGCTGACAGGATAATAAATGCATAAAACGGAAGTGACCCATTGAAAGCAGAGAAAAAAGAGTATAACGTCGCAAAACAGGAATATCTGGAGATTACAAGACGAAACCGGAAGATCGCTAAAATAGACATGTTGATACTTGCTGCCGGTCTTTTGCTCAAATATATTGGAAGGGCTGATATCGGAGAACATTTCATGTGGCTTGGTTTCATTATTCTCGTGTACGTATTTGGTTCTAATATGATGGCAAAATCATCACTAAGAAAAGCCGAACCATAATAGAAAAGATATAGAAATTAAACTTCAAAGTTTATCTATGCACCAATTAAGTATGGATTTTAAAAATATTAAATGCTAACAGATTAGATCTGTTAGCGATCTTCTATGTAATATGACAGGTGTTTCAAACCACCACAAGCATTTACATACCGAATTTTTTCATCATTTTCTGCATGTTAAACTTGCCGCCACGAAGTCCTTTCATGGCATTCTGCATCATTTTGTGATACTTCAAAAGCTCACGCACATCGTCAGGGTTGCTGCCTGACCCCATTGATATCCTCTTGATCCTGGAACTGCCGATCATCCTGGGATTAAGGAGCTCTTCCTCGGTCATTGAATCCATCAGGATCTTGTACCTGGTCATCTTGTCTTCTGTGACCTTGTAGGCATCATCTGAAAGCTTCACCCCCATCCCGCCCATAGGAAGCATTTGCATTATCTGCTTCATAGGACCGAGCTTGTTCATGGCTTCGAGCTGAGAGTACATGTCCTTGAGTGTGAAACGACCCCTCATCATTGCTTCCATGTCGATGTCCTCTTCAGTAAGAGTCTCCTCGGCCTTCTCGATAAGTGACTTGATGTCACCCATTCCAAGAAGACGCGAGATGAACCTGTCAGGCTCGAACCTCTCAAGGTCATCCGGAGTCTCACCCACACCGATAAACGCGATGGATGAATTGGTCTCTGAAACTGCGGAAAGTGCACCACCACCCTTGGCAGTACCGTCAAGTTTGGAAATCACAACGCCTGAGATCCCGACAGAATCATTGAATGCCTTTGCCTGCTCGCTTGCCTGCTGACCAATAGCACCGTCAAGGACGAGTAGCTTATAATCCGGCTGGGCGACCTTGTGGATCTGCTCCATCTCATCAATAAGATCTGCTTCCAGCGAATGTCTTCCGGCAGTATCTACTATCAGTACATCGTTCTTTTCAAGTTCCTTCAGGCCTCTTTCCACAATACCGACTGCATCGGGATTGCCCTCTTCACCGTAGAAAGGTACGTTCAGTTTGGTACAAAGAGTACTAAGCTGCTGGTAAGCGCCCGGACGGAACGTATCAGCACAAACCACAGCGGGTTTCAGTCCTTTTCTCTGGAAATAACGGGATAGTTTAGATGTAGTGGTTGTCTTACCACTACCCTGCAGACCGATCATCATGATCTTCTGCGGCTTTAACGGAATATCAGCACTCTTACCAACGATACTGAGAAGTTCCTGATAGACGATCCTGATGACATGTTCACGAGGATTCATGCCTGATGGAACTTCCTCCTTCAGTGCACGCTCCTTGATGTGACTGGACATCTTCATAACAAGCCTGACATTGACATCAGCCTGAAGCAATGCCCTCTGTATGTCTTTTACAACCTCATTGACCGTCTTCTCGTCTATACGGCCGGCGCCAACCAGTTTTTTTAGTGCATCCTGCAGGGAGCTGCCGAGTTTGTCCATTACCATTTAAGAATCATCCTATAATTTTGATATGAAAGTAATAATTGAATTGACCTGACACAAAAATGCTATCCTTATTTAATAACCTTTTGAAAACAAGGTTTTTAGGAGTATGGGAAAGATAGTCAAATCTCCAGAACTATCATCGAACTTATCAAAGCATAACAAAATTCTAAAAAAACTATATTCTGCTTGGATGCTGCTTTCTGTACTCTGTAGAAATTCTAGATATTTGGGCGAGAATGAAAATTGACAATGATTTATAGTATACAGCCTGATATTGAAGATATTTGTTAATTTTAGGCTTTGCAGAAATCCTCACTATAACTAAAAACACAATCTTGACAAATCTGTCAAGATTGTGCAATAGCACTTTAAATTTCACTTCCTTTACCTGATTTCTATACTTTCTTGCTCGCAAATTCTCCCCATATTTCCTCTTCCATACAGAAAACATCGTTTCACTCAAATTTCGAAGTACATATATTTCCTCATCAAATTCATGTAACATCTTCTTTCGATATCGTCCTTTAATCCTCTTCCTCTCTCGTTGTCTTAATGGAACAACTGCTATTGACCTGAGTTTCTCTCTTGTCAGCTTATGGATAGTTTCAGAATCGTATGCTTTATCCATCACATAATAGAGTGATCTCCTGTTACGATGACACTGCAATAGCAATGTTTTTGCATGCTTAGCATCATGAACAGGTTTCCCAGAGATCTTGTATCCAGTAATCACAAATCTGTGAACATCAACCGAAATACTTGTTTTGACATAACTTCTTCTCCATTTTTTGATTCTCCAGGAATAATAGTTACTACAATAACCACTTGTAAAACCAGTTAAATCAATACCATTAACGCCAATTGACTCGCCATTTTTGTAAAATAGGTCCAATGTTCTCTTAAAGATACGATCAAGTATTGTAGAATAAATTCTAGTAACAAAATTTTGAAGTGTAGTAAAATGAGGCACTTTGGTTAATCCAAGTTTAGTCTGGATAGAACTCATCAATTCAACAAGATCAACAAAATCCCTGTAATCTTCTCCTAAATACTCTTTGAACAAAACCAACGTTAATAGCTGGTGTTGTGTGTATGTTTGTTTGGAATATTTGCAGCTGTAGAGTGGCAGGTGTGAATGCCGTATTACTTGCAATGCTATATCAATAAAATTTAAGTACTTGTTAGACAAAACACAATCATCCCCTTGTGTTTTTGGTTGCAAACAATCACAGGGGACTTATTCTTATAAAAAATGTAATGACTCAGTAGGATTTAGATATAGAATTTCTACAGAGCCCTTCTCCTATTAATTAATAAAGGTTGATAGTATACATTTGTTTAGTTTTTTAAACGGTGAATATTATGAATTTAAGCTATACAGATATGAAAAAAGGTAGGATATTACTAATTTTAGTTCTATCCATTGCATTTGTTACTACAACAGTTTTTGTTGCCTCAGCAGCTACAACTTTTGATGTCCAAGATTCGTCTGGAGATTTTACCTTCAGATTTACTTTTCCAAATGGAGAAGGTACAAGTGCTGAACCCGGGTACAAAATTAATGGTATAGATTAGGAATTTGTTAAGATTAACATAAATAAAGAATGGGAATCTCAGGACAAAGTTGATGCTAAAGTCGAAGTTATTGGAATCATGGGAGATGATTGGAGATTTTATCACAGGAGTGATATGTGGGACTTCTATAATAGCAATGCAGAGCATCAGATAAAAGGTTGGATTTCTGATACAACCTCAAAAGAATGTGCCCTCTATTGGAAAAATTATCCCGGCATTGAGTATGGTGACTATTATTTCATCGAAGTAGATTCTGCTTCAGGAGAAACATGTTTTGCGTTTGTTCTCGTCCCTGCAGAAGATGATACAGACGAATTTTTTATTAGTCCAGCATATAGTGAAATCGAGTACGATGAAACCATTGATTTCACTCTTAAAAAAGAAAGGAATGGCATCTATTCAGAAGTAGATGACAATGACATTGAATGGGTTGTAGCACAATCCAAATCAATTAGTGATTTCAAGAGCAATGTAATCATTGGAAGTATTGATGATAACGGTTTTTTTACATCTCAGGAAATAGGCACTTGTACTGTTTTTGCCAAGATGGATGGGGAAATAGTAGCTAACTCTGAAGTTGTTGTAAAATGTCCCACTGACAAAAAAGCAGATCTTCAGGAAGTGATTCGCCTCTACAAGCTTCGCGTTCCGGAAGGGCCATATCATAGGGACCTTAATGATGGAAAAGTCTGGTCAAACTTTATTGGTCTTGAACCTGGCACTGCTACGAACCTTTATTCTAATTTAAATGATGAATACTATGAGTTTACCTGTGGTGCATATCAATACAAAGTATTGGTATTTTTGAATAATATGCAGGCAACCCCCGGAGAGTGCCATCTTCTGAACGGTTATGAATTCGGTCCAATTGAAGGTTCATTCAGTGGCCACCATGCAGTCGTTGTATATCCGGAGGGAACTGACTGGAAAAAGACAGGAACTGTTCTGGATCCATGGCTAAAACAAAAACCTGAGGCAATGTCCATCAGTGAATGGGATAAACTCTTTTGGCCGATTGCAGGTGATACATCTCCAAGCTACAGGAACGAATATAACACTACCAAAGATCCAGATGATTACCAATATGCTGCATGGACCGCAGCCAGTGATCTGGCTCAGGGTGTAGGTGGACTTGTTGGTTTTGGTCAGTGTCCGGTAAACATTTTGATCACTGACAGTGATGGTCGCCAACTTGGTGCTATTGATGAAAACAATATGGTATTTGAAATTCCGGACGCTTTCATTACAAGGATTGGTGATGGAGAAGGTGGATATTCATGGTACTTCACCCTCCCAACAACAAATGAATATGATATAGATATTAGGGCTTTTGATGATGGTGACTTCGAGTTTTTCGTCATGAACACTAATACCGGACAACTGCAAAATTATGGTGAACACGTTATTATGGATGGAGAAGTAGCAGAAGTTGAACTTGACCCACAGGATTCGACAATTCCTATGAAACTGCCTGACGGATCTGAAGTAATACCTACTGTTGAAGAGCCAGTCATTCCAGAGGCCTCTGCTTCCACAATGGCTGTAGAGGATAAAGGACTTACAGGGTTTGGTCTTTGGCTGAGCACCTTCGTGATCTTCCTGGTCATGTTGTTCAGAAGAATATAACATTTAAACCTATAGTGTGGCTTTTTTTCAAGCCACTGCCTCTCTTTTCATTTTTCATACCATGAAATACATCTGCGCCTGTTTTGGACAGTGCTTGAATCTGAATGCCTGAGATCCATCAATTCAATTGGTCTTGATGCTCATGTTGGTTTTTTGCATGAAATGAATCAGAGCAAGTACAATCATACCATTGAAGTAAAAATATTTGATGAAAACAATGGCATGATATTTACTGAAACATATTTAAGTAGTCCAAGCACCGGCATCTATGTCCCAGTTGGAACTTCTGCTTTAGGATCTTACAAATATGTTGTTACAATGGACAATATCATTACAAAAGAACAAAATGTGCATCTGGCATTTCCACGTTATCTAACAGTTGAGATTTATGATGAAAATTCGACACGTTCGGACGAAATGCTTGGATTAAGAATTTCTTTTGCATAAATTTCTAAAAAGATATTATTGTTTCAAGCCTTACAAAACAAAAGTGCCATCTTTCAGGACAATACATATCCAATTCGACCTCCACCCTCCGGATTAAGTCACAGAATCACTTCTTAAAAATCTCCGAGAGAAAAAGGAGTGCTCACTTAACAAACCTACCAAAAAGAAAGGTAAAAAGAATTTCATAGCGGGGGATGGATTCGAACTCCCTGAAGAAGCTGGAAGGACAGACTCTTATCAATGAATTTCATAGCGGGGGATGGATTCGAACCATCGGTCTACGGGTTATGAGCCCGTCGGGATCTCCTGGCTACCCCACCCCGCTACAGAGTGAGTATTCACGCTTGCAGCCCCTCTAACGATTTGATGTTAGATAAAGGTTGCCAACGCAATAACAACGAACCGTTCAAAGATGAACGAACAAATGTTAAAGATAAGGTCATAAAGCGTCTAATACAAAGAACTCAACGAGAAAAAGATGCTCTCTTTCTAAAACGATCTCAAAAAGATAGTTTATAGCGGGGGATGGATTCGAACCATCGGTCTACGGGTTATGAGCCCGTCGGG